>NZ_AYWU01000014.1:0-136571 GCF_000502375.1 Mesorhizobium sp. L48C026A00
CCCGGCGAAGGAGAAAACTGTCACCCATGCAATCAGTCCATTCTGTTACCTATCTATCCGGTTCGGACACCGGGCATTTCTCCCCGTATAGGGACGGGGAGAAAGACATTGTCATCGGCGGTTTCGCGAACGGCTGCCGTTGCAGAAAAGGCGCTGGCGTTGCAGCAAGTTCCTTCTCCCCGTCACTATACGGGGAGAATGTGGCAGCAGCCGGATGAGGGGCAGCGCCGGCCTTGTGAAGCGAACAGTTCACAGCGCCGTCAGGTCGCTGATCAGCCCCGATGCCACCGACAGCCGCGACACGGTGATGTCGCCGCCCTCGGTCAGCGCCTGCAGCCGCTCGCGGATGCGCCCGACCCTCTCGCCGCCGGCCTCCAGCCATGCCGCCACCGGGTCCGCCGCCCCGGCGTGGCCGGTGAGCGCTGCGACGGCGATGCCGCGCCTGGCTGCGCCGATCGTGTCGGTGGCGCGGAAAAGCGCCAATTGATCGTAGTAGTCGGACGGCGCGATCGAGCGCGCCGCATCCTCGACGCGCGGAATGCGGAAGGCATCGCTGACCGCGAAAAACGCCTTCGCGGCGGCGATGATGTCGGCATTCGCCGTTCGGGCCGTCAGCGCGATGTCAGGCACGACGCCGGCCACATCGGTCAGCGCCAGATGTTCTGCCAGCTGTTCGGGCGCGCCGCCCTTGGCCAGACCATGCCGCCGCTCCTCTATCCGCTCGCGCGAGAAGGCCGGAAGCAGCGAAGCGAGCTTCGGCTCCAGTGCCTTGCGGGCGTTCTGCAATTCGGCGATCCGTTGGCCGAGCGGAGCGGTGCTGGTATCGTTCTTCAGATACCAGCCGCTGGCGACATAGGTGAGCCGGCTAACCGCCTGATATAGGTCGAGCTGCACCTGCCCGTCGATCTGGTTGTCGAGCGCGTCGATCTGGCGATAGAGCGCCGGCAAGCCAAAGCCGTCGCGCACCACAGCGAAGGTCCGAACCACGTCGGCCGCGCTGCGACCGGTTGCTTCCTGCAGCCTGTTGACGAAGGGTGGGCCGCCGCGATTGACCAGATCGTTGGTGACGACACGGGCGATGATTTCGCGGCGCAGGCGATGGCCATGGATTTCGGCCGCGAATTTCTTCGTCATCCGGTCCGGAAAATAGCCCATCAGGTCACGGTCGAAATGCGGATCGTCCGGCACGTCGCTGGCGACGATGTCGGAAAACAGCACGATCTTGGCATAGGCCAGCAGCACGCCGAGCTCGGCCCTGGTCAACGGCTCGCCGCGCGCCTCGCGCTCGGCAAGGCCTGCCGGCGACGGCAGAGCTTCGACATTGCGGTCGAGCAGGCCGCGCGCCTCGAGCGCTGCCATGAAACGGCTCTGATGGGCGATATCGGCAAGGCCGCGCTTGCGGGCAAGGGACAACGCCAGCGTCTGCTCGTAATTGTTGGACAGCACCAGCGCGCTCACCTCGTCGGTCATTTCGGCGAGAAGCTTGTTGCGCGCTGGGCGGGTCAGCGCCCCCTTGCGCATGGCGGAAGCCAGCGCGATCTTGATGTTGACCTCGACGTCGGAGCAGTTGACGCCGCCCGAATTGTCGATGGCGTCGGAATTGCAGCGCCCGCCATTCAGCCCGAACTCGATGCGGGCCCGCTGCGTCGCGCCAAGATTGGCGCCCTCGCCGATGACCTTGGCGCGCACTTCGAGCGCAGTCACCCGAATGGCATCGTTGGCGCGATCGCCAGCGTCCTGGTTGGTTTCCGTCGATGCCCTGAGATAGGTGCCGATGCCGCCGAACCACAAAAGGTCGACCGGCGCCTTGAGGATGGCGCTCATGATCTCGACCGGCGAGGCGGTCGTCTTGCCGAGGCCGATCGCCGCGGCCGCGGCCGGCGGCAGCGTGATCGATTTCTGGCTGCGCGAGACGATGATGCCGCCTTCGGACAGTTTTGTCTTGTCGTAGTCCTGCCAGCTCGAACGGGCGAGGGCGAACATGCGCCGGCGCTCGGCCATCGAAACCGCCATGTCGGGAGCGGGATCGATGAAGATGTCACGATGGTCGAAGGCGGCGATCAGCCGGGTCTGCTCGGACAGGAGCATGCCGTTGCCGAACACGTCGCCCGACATGTCGCCGACGCCGACAACGGTGAAGGGTGTGGTCTGGATATCGCGGTTCATCTCGCGGAAATGCCGCTTGACCGCTTCCCAGGCGCCCTTGGCGGTGATGCCCATCTTCTTGTGGTCGTAGCCGGCCGAGCCGCCGCTGGCGAAGGCGTCGTCGAGCCAGAAGCCATGCTTCTCGCTGATGGCATTGGCGGTGTCGGAGAAGGTCGCCGTGCCCTTGTCTGCGGCGACGACGAAATAGGGGTCGTCCTGGTCGCGCCGCACGACCTCAGCCGGCGGAATGACGCCGTCCAGGCCGATATTGTCGGTGATCGACAACAGGCTGGAGACGTAATTCTTGTAGGCGGACGCGCCGGCTTCGAAGATGGCGTCGCGGCCGGCGCCCATCGGCAGCTTCTTCGGATAGAAACCGCCCTTGGCGCCAACCGGCACGATCACCGCGTTCTTGACCTGCTGCGCCTTGACCAAACCGAGCACCTCGGTGCGGTAGTCCTGGGCGCGGTCCGACCAGCGCAGGCCGCCGCGCGCGACCGGGCCGAAGCGCAGATGCACGCCCTCGACCTCGGAGCCGTAGATGAAGATCTCCCGCCACGGCCGCGGCGCCGGCAGGCCGTCGACCGCTTGCGAATCGAGCTTGATCGCCAGCGACTGGCCCTTCTCCTTCAGATCGGGAACGAAATGATTGGTGCGCAGCGAGGCTTCGATCAGGTTGAGGTAGCGACGGACGATGGTGTCGTCGTCGATGTTGGGAACCTCTTCCAGCGCATCCCTGATCTTGGCCTTGAGGTGCCTGGCCGCGACCGCCCCGTCCGTCTGCGCCGTCGGTCCGAGGCGGGCGACGAACAGCTCATGCAGGCCACGCGCGATCTCCGGATAGCGGTTGAGCGCGGCGGCAATGAAATCCTGGCTCTGTGGGATGCCGGCCTGCTGCAGATAGCGGCCGTAGGCGCGCAGGATGGAAATCTCGCCCGACCACAGGCCGGCGGTCTGGGCAAGGCCGTTATAGCCGTCATTGTCGATGTCGCCGCGCCAGACGGAAAGGAACGCGTCTTCGAACAGCGCGCCGCGGTCGCCAAGGTCGATTGGCTTGCCGTAGCTGTTTTCGAGTTCCATGTCGTGGATGAAGACCATGCCCGGCTGATCAGTATTGATCATGTCGGAAGCCTCGTCCCCGACCTCGAAGGTGCGCTCGCTGATAACGCGGAAACCGATGTTCTCCAGCACCGGCACCCGTCGCGACAGCGCCACCGGGCTGCCATGGTGATAGATCTTCAGCGCCGCCTGATGCGGTTCCTGGTTGGCATGACGATAATAGTCGATGGCGATCGGATTGGCCGCGCTGATCCTGGCGATGCGCCCGGCATCGGCCAGCGCCTCCGCCGGTGAGAAGCTGTCGCGATAGCTTCCCGAGAAGCGCGAGGCGATCGCCGTGAGCGCCGCATCGGCGCCGGTCTCTTCGGCGGTCTCGCGCAGAATGTCGTCCCAGGTCCGCACGATGGCGCGGATCGCTGCCTCGATCGTCGCCTGGTCGACCTTCGGCGTCCTGCCGCCGGAACGCCCGATGATGAAGTGGACACGAGCCAGCCCGCCTTCCGGGAAGGCCGGGTAGTAGGCCGAAAGCCGGCCCTGGAACATCGTCTTCAGATAGGTGCCGATCTTCTCGCGCACGACGCTGTCGTAGCGGTCGCGCGGCACGAAAACGAGGATCGAGACGAAACGGTCGAACTGATCGGCGCGCACCAGCGCCCTGACGCGCGGCCGCTCGATCAGCCCCAGAATGGCTTCGGCGTGCTTGCGCAGGATCGGCACCGGAACCTGGAACAGCTCGTCGCGCGGATAGCTCTCCAGCACGTTGATCAGTGCCTTGCCGGAGTGGTCTTCAGGGTTGAAACCGGATTTGGCGATGATGGTTTCGGCTTTCGACCTGAGATAGGGGATCTTCATCACCGAGCGCGTGTAGGCAGTCGAGGTGAACAGGCCGACAATGCGCAGCTCGCCGGCAAGCACGCCCTTGGCGGTGTAGGTCTTGACGCCGATGTAATCGAGATAGATGCGGCGGTGCACCGACGATTTGGCATTGGCCTTGGTGACGATCAGCGATTCCGGCCCGTGCAGGAAGGCGCGGATTTCCGGCGTCGTCGACACCGCTTCGGTGCCGCGCCGCAGCACCAGCACGTCGGGATCGGAGAGGATGCCGAGGCCGGGCTTTTCGGTGCGCTCCAGGGTGCCGCTCTTCTCGCCGCCGGTATATTTGAACTCGCGCATGCCGAGGAAGGTGAAATTGTCGTCGCGCAGCCATTCGAGGAGGGCGATCGCTTCGGTGACGTTGGCCTTGTCGAGCGGCACCGGAGCGTAGCGGAACTCGGAGATTGCCTGGTCGAGGCGGGCCAGCATCGGCTTCCAGTCGGTGACGGCGGCGCGCACCTGGCCCAATATTTTCTTCAGCCGGTCAGCCAATGCCTCGGCCTGCTCGGACGAAAGACGGCCGATATGGACGTGGATGACGCTCAGCCGTTCATGACTGTGATCGCCCTTGGCGAAGCCGCCATCGCCGAGGATTTCGTCGACGCCGCTCTTGCCGTGCCTGACGACGATGACCGGATGGGTAACCAGCAGCGGTTCGCCAGCGCTCTCGGTGATCTCGCCGAGGATGGAATCGAACAGGAACGGCATGTTGTCGTTGACGACGGTGATCACCGTCATCGGCCTGCCCTGGCGCACGACACCGGAATCAACCTCTATGGCGACGACGCAATCGCCCTTCTTGTGCCTGGCGACGGCGCGTCCGGCGAGATCGGCGGCACGTTCGAGTGCGGTGACCTCATAGGCGGCGACATCTTCGGCCGGCGCACGGGCCAGCAGGTAATCGGCAAGCCTGCCGGGTTTCTCGCTGCCCTTGGCCGTGCTTATCTTTTTCAACTGGCTTGCAGATTTCAGGCCGGCCATGTCGCTAAATCCCTCCCTCATATGTTTTGCGACTATGGTAGCAGATGACCGATATTTGGCGACAAAGGTTTGACCGCTTGCGACGAAATGTCGGGATTCGCCGGTGGGTCACCGAAAATGAGGAGAAAATCCGCCATAAAAGACAAAATCATCGCACTTGACCTCGCGCCTGCGGAACTGAGCGAAGCGACGAAAGCCTCTTTCGCCAAATGCGAGGAGAAGCTCGGCCTCGTTCCCAATGTGCTTTTGGCCTACGCTTTCGATGAGACGAAGCTGCGCGCCTTCACCGACATACCACGCGATGGCGCGGTGAGAGCATGGCGGTTGCGAGCCAACCGGACCTCACATTAGTGATTCGCATTCTCGTTGCTTGTTTTTCGGTTTGGTCCGATTATCGCCCTGCGGCGTGACCGCATGTCGGTTCGACGCCCGCCGATCAACGGAAGATCAACGGAGGAGAACATGGCGAAATTTCTCTATGTCTATCACGGCTCCGGCAAGATGCCGACCGACGACGCCGAACGGCAAGCGGCGATGGATGCCTGGAACGGCTGGTACGGCAAGCTTGGCTCGGCCGTGGTCGACGGTGGCAATCCGGTCGGCATGTCGAAGACCGTGCTGCCCGGCGGCAAAGTCGAGAACAATGGCGGCAGCAATCCGACCGCCGGTTACACAATCATCGAAGCGAACGACATCGACGATGCCGTCGCCAAGGCCAAGGATTGTCCTATCCTGAAGGACCCGGGTTTCAGCGTCGAGATCGCGCCGATCATCGAAATGGGCTGACGCACCGGCTCAGGATCGAGCCGCAATCGCCGCCGCGGCACCGGCCATGGTGGTGGCGCTGACGCGGTTGGCGATCTTCATCGCCCGCCTGCTCTTCAAGAGTTTTCGCGCCTGCGCTGCTGCCAGCACCCAGGCCAGATCGATGGCGACCAGAACCACGGCCATGGTCAGCGTCAGCTCGATCCAGCCGACGACCGTCACTGAGGCGAGATCGATGATGGTCGGCAGCAGCGCCAGGTAGAACATCATGATCTTGGGATTGCCGAGCGTCACCGCCATGCCGGCAAAGAACAGTTTGACGGCCGACTCCTCGCGCGGCATCTCGCCTTCGCGCGCCTCGACCGGGGCCGTCCACATCTTCCAGGCGAGGTAGGCGAGATAGGCGACGCCGACCCATTTCAGCACGACGAAGGCAAGATGGAAGGTCTGCGCCACCACCGCCAGCCCGAACACCGCCAGCGACAGCCAGATGGCCTCGCCGATCCACATGGCGAGCAGGAATGGAAACACGTCGCGAAAGCCCTTTGCGATAACCCGCGCCACCAGGGCGGCAATCGAGGGGCCGGGCGAGCCCGCGGCGACGAAAAGGGCGGCGGCGAAGATCAAAAGCGAGGTGACGTGCATGTGAGTGCCTTCGAGCGTCAGAGAGCCCAAGGATACCCGATCAGCGGCGGTTTGGCACCCCTGCAGCTTGCAGAGAACTTTGCCCTCTGAACAGGCGTCGGCGCTGCCCCTCATCTGGCTGCCGCCATCTTCTCCCCGTCAACGGGGAGAAGGGCGCTGTCATCGACGGTTCCGCCAATTACCAGCGTTGCAAGAAATGAACGCCGAGGGTGCGCTCAGCGGTCTTCTCCCCGTTCACGGGGAGAAGGTGCCGGCAGGCGGGTGAGGGGCAGCGCCGACCCCCTTCAATGAGACGTCGCCTTACGCCGCGCCGACCACTTTCGCCGATTTCTCAAAACGCTTGCGCTCGTTCGGGTCGAGATAGAGCTTGCGCAGACGAATGGTCTTCGGCGTCACTTCGACCAGCTCGTCGTCCTGGATCCAGGCCAGCGCGCGTTCCAGCGTCATGCGGATCGGCGGCGTCAGCTTCACCGCCTCATCCTTGCCGGCAGCGCGGATGTTGGTCAGCTTCTTGCCCTTCAGCACGTTCACTTCGAGGTCGTTGTCGCGTGAATGGATGCCGATGATCATGCCCTGATAGACCTTGACGCCTGGATCGATGACCATCGGGCCGCGGTCTTCCAGGTTCCACATCGCATAGGCCACTGATTCACCCTGCTCGTTGGAGATCAGCACGCCGTTGGTGCGGCCCGGCAGCTCACCCTTGTAAGGCTCGTAGGCATGGAACAGCCGGTTCATGACGGCGGTGCCGCGGGTGTCGGTCAGCAGTTCCGACTGGTAGCCGATCAGGCCGCGCGTCGGCGCGTGGAAGACGATGCGCTGGCGGTTGCCGCCTGACGGGCGCAATTCGACCATCTCGGCCTTGCGCTCCGACATTTTTTGCACGACGACGCCGGCATGTTCCTCGTCGACGTCGATGACGACTTCCTCGACCGGCTCGAGCAACTCGCCGTTCTCGCCCTTCTGCATGACGACGCGCGGCCGCGACACGGCAATCTCGAACCCTTCGCGGCGCATCGTCTCGATCAGCACGGCAAGCTGCAATTCGCCGCGGCCGGAGACGAAAAACGAATCCTTGTCAGGCGATTCCTCGATTTTCAGCGCGACATTGCCTTCGGCCTCGCGCAGCAGGCGGTCGCGGATGACGCGGCTGGTCACCTTGTCGCCCTCGGTGCCGGCCAGCGGGCTATCGTTGACGAGGAACGACATCGTCACCGTCGGCGGATCGATCGGCTGCGCATGCAGCGGCTCGGTCACCGACGCGTCGCAGAACGTGTCGGCGACGGTGCCCTTCGACAGGCCGGCGATGGCGACGATGTCACCCGCCTGCGCCTCGTCGATCGGCTGGCGCTCGAGGCCGCGGAAAGCCAGGATCTTCGAGATACGGCCGGTTTCGACCTGGGTGCCGTCATGATGCAGCACCTTGACCGCCTGGTTGGATTTCAGCGTGCCGGATTCGATGCGGCCGGTGATGATGCGGCCAAGGAACGGATTGGCTTCCAGGATGGTGCCGATCATCCGGAACGGACCGGGGTGGACGGTCGGCGGCGGCACATGCTTGATGACGAGGTCGAACAGCGGCGCCAGACCCTGGTCCTTCGGACCTTCGGGGTTTTCCGACACCCAGCCGTCGCGGCCCGAACCGTAAAGGATAGGGAAGTCGAGCTGCTCGTCGGTCGCGTCGAGCGCTGCAAACAAGTCGAACACTTCGTTGACCACCTCGACGTGGCGGGCGTCCGGCCGGTCGATCTTGTTGATGACGACGATCGGCTTCAATCCGACCTTGAGCGCCTTGCCGACGACGAATTTTGTCTGCGGCATCGGCCCTTCGGCGGCGTCGACCAGCACGATGGCCGAATCCACCATCGAGAGGATGCGCTCGACTTCACCGCCGAAATCGGCGTGGCCGGGGGTGTCGACGATGTTGATGCGGGTGTCCTTCCAGTCGACCGAGGTCGCCTTGGCCAGGATGGTGATGCCGCGTTCCTTTTCGAGATCGTTCGAATCCATGGCGCGTTCGGCAACGCGCTGGTTGTCGCGGAATGAGCCGGACTGTTTCAGGAGCTGGTCGACGAGGGTGGTTTTCCCATGGTCGACGTGCGCGATGATCGCGATATTACGAATTTTCATGTTGTGGTCTCGGGAGCGTTGCAGGCAGCAGGCCAAAAGGCGCTGCCTCTTTCGGTTGGGCGGCTCATACAGGGTTTTTCGCAATTGCGAAAGAGGAGGCGTGCCACCAAATAGATGGTCACCAAATCTTAAGCGTCTTGGTGTGAAATTGAATTATTAACCAAAGCGGAACCTTTCACGGTCGGGACAGTTCAAATTTCATGAGCAAAACGGGCATCAGATACCGGCCAATCCTTGCATGGGCTGCCCTCGCCGTCCTGCTTGCGGCAGGCGTGGCACAGTCGGCCGCGACGTCGACGGAGCCTGCCCTGCCGTCCGACACCCGAACGGCGGAGCAGTTGTTTGCCGACGCTCCCGATGGCGTCGACCCGGTGGTGACCGGGCCGGTCAGCGCCGCCTTCAAGCAAAGGCAGGAGGCCGCCAACTGCGACAGCGCTGTTTGGCCCAATATTCCGACCGTTTGCTATCCGGATTAGGACTGCTTTCCGCACATTGTCGGAAAGGTCAGATCGACCCTTCCTGAAGTCTCGCCAACGCCGGCGCAGCCCCCCATCCGCCTGCCGGCACCCCCGTAAACGGGGAGAAGCCCGCTGCGCGAAATGTCGGCTCTCCTTCTGCAACGTTCGCGATTAGCGAAATCTTCGATGCGGGCCACTTTCTCCCCGTTTACGGGGAGAAATGTCCGGCAGGGCAATGAGGGGCAGGGACGTCACCCAGGATTGATACAAAATGACCCAGTCCCCTCACGCCGAATGCACCGGGTCGAGCGTGATCTTGTAGAGTTCATTGTCGTCGCGATCCATCAGCCGCACCGTCATCTGTTCAGTGGCGCCGTCGATGTCGACGAGGCCGAAGAACTGCAGGCCGGCCGAGGGTGGCAGGTTCTGCCCCTGCTCGGCGGTTGGCGCCTTGATGAATTTCAGCTCCGGGCCGAAGGTCATGTCGAAATCATTGGGTCCATAGGTGCCGGCATGGAGCGGACCCGAGACGAATTCCCAGAACGGATTGAAGTCCTGGAACTGCGCCTTGTCGGGATTGTAGTAATGCGCCGCCGTGTAGTGCACGTCGGCGGTCAGCCAGACGGTGTTGGTGATGCCGGCATTCTTTATGTAGCGAAGGAGGTCGGCAATTTCCAGTTCGCGGCCCTTGGCCGGGCCATTGTCGCCATTGCTGACGGCCTCGGCGCCGGCCTTGTTGGCGGCGTCGTTCCAGACGACGAGACCAAGCGGCATGTCGGCGGCGATGATTTTCCAGGTCGCGTTGGAGTTTGCCAGTTCGCGCTTCAGCCACTTCATCTGCTGTTCGCCGAGGATGCGCGATTGCGGCGTCACCGTATCCTGCATGCCAGGACCGTTGGCGCCGCGATAGGAGCGCATGTCGAGGAAGAACACGTCGAGCAGCGGCCCGTAGGCGATCTTGCGATAGACGCGGCCCGGTTCCGACGGCTCGTAGCGGATCGTCGTCATCTCGTGGAAGGCACGTGCCGCGCGTGCCGCCAGCACATGGATGTTTTTTTCCGAGTAGCGGTCGTCGGCGCTCAGGTTCTTCGAATCCGACCAGTTGTTGACCACCTCGTGATCGTCCCACTGGTAGAAGGTCGGGCAGATGGCGTTTAGCCCCAGCACGTTCTTATCCATCATGTTGTACTTCCACTGGCCGCGGTACTCGTCCAGCGTCTCGGCAACCTTGCGCTTTTCCTCGATGAGGACCTTGTTCTTCCACTTGCTGCCGCCGGGCAGCTCGACCTCGTCCTTCATCGGGCCGTCGGCATAGATGGTGTCGCCGGAATGCAGGAAGAAGTCGGGCGTATGCTTGCCGATCGTGGCATAGGTCTTCATGCCGGTGTCGTCGATGCCCCAGCCCTGGCCGGCGGTATCGCCCGACCAGGCGAAGCGGATGTCGCGTTTCGAGGCCGGCGCCGTGCGGAAGCGGCCGACGATCGGCTCGGAGACGGCGTTGATGTCGGCAAGATCGGCCGCGACCATGCGGTAGAAGATGTCCTGGTCGGAGGTGAGGTCGGTGAGCAGCCGCTTTACGGTGTAATCGCTGGCCGGCGACGTATCGAACGGCGCAAGGCGCAAGGGATTGGCGAAATTCTCCGTCGACGAGACTTCGAACATGACGCGCGAAGGGCGGTCGGTCCGCGTCCACACCACGCCACTGGTTGCGTCGACATCGCCCGACTGGATGCCATGGGTGAAGGCGGGCCGCTGATTGGCGCGCGAATAATAGGGAAGCGCGAGGCCCGATACGCCGACGAGGCCGGCGGCGCTCGCCGACGTGACAAAAGCGCGGCGCGAAATCTTGTTCATGGCTGTCTCCTGGATGGCTTAAACGTCGCCGCCAAGGTCCCGCCTCAATGTTTCACGCACATCTCGAAACCATGAAGGTTTCGTTACAAACAACAGGAGAAGGCTGGGTCGCGCAGTCGGCGAAGCTGCCGATCTCCCCCACAAGGGGGGAGATTGGCAATCCGGCCGACGGCGCCTCTCCTGTGACGAGGGCGCCNATCTCCCCCCTCGTGGGGGAGATGGCCGGCAGGCCAGAGGGGGGCGCTGTCCCGCCGACGTACAAATAGAAATCAGACAGAGTCGCAAACCCTTACCGACGCAGAATCCAGAGGCTGGCGATCCTTCGCGCCCCCCTCTGCCCTGCCGGGCATCTCCCCCACAAGGGGGGAGATTGGCAATCCGGCCGACGGCGCCTCTCCTGTGACGAGGGCGCCCTACGCCGGTTGGCCTTCCGGCTCGAAGGCCGGTCGGCTGGTGTTGATCAACAGCGAGAGGCAGGCTGCGGCTATTGCCGTCATGCCGGCGATGAGGAAGGCAAGTTCGTAATTGCCCTGCAATTCACGCATGGTGCCGCCGAAGAAGGCGGCCGCCGCTGCACCCACCTGATGGCCGGCGACGATCCAGCCGAAGACGATCGGCCCGCTGCGGTCGCCGAACGCCTCGTTCGACAGCCTGAGCGTCGGCGGCACGGTGGCGATCCAGTCCAATCCGTAGAGCACGGCGAAGATGATCAGGCTGGTCGACGAAAAGCCGGAATAAGGCAGATAGATCAGCGACAGGCCGCGGATGCCATAATAGACGCCGAGCAGCTTGCGCGGGTCGAAACGGTCGGTGAGCCAGCCCGACAGCGTCGTGCCGATCAGGTCGAAGATGCCCATCAGCGACAGCAGGCCGGCGGCTTGCACCTGGCCGATGCCCATGTCGCCGCAAAACGCGATCAGGTGCGTTCCGACCAGTCCGTTGGTGGTGAAGCCACAGATGAAGAAAGTGGCGAACAGATACCAGAACACCCGCGTGCCGGCGGCACGACGCAGCGTGCTGAGCGTGTGGGTGAGGAAATTGCCCTGCGAGGCCGGCGGAACCGGCGGCACGTCGTCGGCCTCAGCGCCGTAGCGCACCATGCCGATCGCGGACGGCCGTTCCGGCACCAGCAGCCAGACCAGCGGCACCAGGCAGGCGGTGGCGACCGCAATGGCGATGGCGACAGGCTTCCAGCCGCCCGACTGCGCGAGCGCGGCGAGCAGCGGCAGGAACACCAGCAGGCCGGTGGCGGCCGAGGCCGACATCAGCCCCATCACCAGGCCGCGATTGGTCTTGAACCAGCGATTGACGATGGTGGCGCCGAGCACCGTGGCGACCGCGCCGGAACCGACGCCGGAGAATACGCCCCATGTGAGAAGCAGGTGCCAGGGCTGGGTCATCAACAGGCTGAGCGCCGTCGAGCCCGACATCAGCACCAGCGACGCCAGCAGCGTGCGGCGCAGCCCGATCCGTTCCATCAGTGCCGCGGCAAACGGCCCGGTCAGGCCGTAGAGGAAGATGCCGATGGCCGCGGCGAGCGAGACGACATCGCGCCGCCAGCCGAAACTCTCCTCCAGCGGCAGCATCATGACGGCCGGCACCGACCGCAGGCCCGCCGCGATCAGCAGGCACAGGAAAATGACGGCCACCACGACGAAAGCATAGCGCTGGCCAAACGGGCGGGATCGAGCTATCATGTTACTGACCGGTACGTTGCAATGCATGGGAGCATACGTACCGATCGGTAACATTGTCAAGCAGGCAACGGCACGTCCAAGAATGAAAAGCATTGAACCAGCGATCAAAGCGGATGAACGGCCCCGCGCGGGCGAAAAAATCCTTCGCGTTGCCCGCGACCTGTTCTACCGGCAAGGCATCAGGGCGATCGGCGTCGACGAGATCGTGCGGCGCGCTGGCGTCACCAAGCCCAGCCTCTATCGCAGCTTTCCCTCCAAGGACGAATTGGCCGCGTCCTATCTGCGGCAATACGACCTCGAGTTCTGGGCCCGCTTCGACGCGGCGGTGGCTGCCCATCCCGGCAATCCGCGCGCGCAGATCGCCGCCTTCCTGACCCGCATCGGCAAGCGCACGCAAAAGCCCGACTATCGCGGCTGCGGCATGACCAATGCGGCCGTCGAATATCCCGAACGTGGCCACCCGGCCCGCGTGGTGAGCGAGGCCAACAAGCAGGAATTGCGCCGACGCCTGCGCGCCATGGCGGCGGCAATGGGTGCCAGCGACGCCGATACGCTGGGCGACGGGCTGCTGCTTCTGATCGAAGGCGCCTATATCAGTGGCCAGCTGTTCGGGGCCGGCGGACCGGCAAAGTCTGTGGCCAGCAATGCCGACCTGTTGATCGAAGCGAGCTTGAAGAAATAGCGTTTGACGCTACCGTGCGGCAGCCCCGAAACGGAGTTGCCCGCGATGCGTGCTCTTTTGCTGATCCCGCTTGCCCTCGCCGGCCTCTGCCAGCCTGCCCGGGCCGGCGCCATTTCCAGCGCCTACACCGATCTCGACTGGAAGAAGGACTGCGTGACCTACGCGCAAGCGGAGGAAGGCGACGGCGACTGGGCCAGTCTCGCCTGTTCGGGCTATCGCGGCTACCCGGTGCTGATCGCCTACGACGACGCGCGGGAATCGCTGTTTTATGGTTTTCCGCCCAGCAACATGACCCCAGTCTGGGAAAGTTTTGTCGCCTTCAACTCGGCGGCATCCAAACTCGAGTGGCGCATCGAGACGAACGGCGATCGCGCCGTCCCGTTTGCGGTCATTCATCGGCGCTCGATCAGCAATCCCGAGGTGGAGAACAAACCGACCGACGTGCTGATCGTCGCCAAGGTCGGGCAACCGGAGACCTATGAAGGCTGCACCGTCGGCCTGGTGCTGGCCACCGGCAACCCCGGCGCCAACGACCAGGCACGCAAGCTCGCCGACGAGAAGGCGCGGACCTTTGCCTGCGGCAAGGACAAGCGTGTGGTTATCGGCAACGCACCCGCTTTCGGCCGCGTCGATAATTAGGAGCGCGTCGCATTGAAAAGTAACGTCGGTCAGCGCTGCCCCTCATTGCCCTGCCGGGCATTTCTCCCCGTATAGTGACGGGGAGAAAGACGCAGCCATCAATGGTTTCGCCAATTACCACCGTTGCTGAATGGGCGCCAAGGTCGAGGTCAGCGGGCTTCTCCCCGTTCACGGGGAGAAGGTGCCGGCAGGCGGATGAGGGGCGGCGCTACGCCAGCAGTTTGCTCGCAAATTCAGCGCTGGGCTACTTGCTTGCCTTGGCCCGTTCGATCGCCTCGACGATCATCTTCTTGGCGTAGGCGGCGTCGTGCCAGCCCTCGATCTTGACCCATTTGCCGGGTTCGAGATCCTTGTAGTGCTCGAAGAAGTGCTGCACCTGCTGGCGGGTGATGTCGGGCAGGTGCGTGTATTCGGTGACGTTCTCGTAGCGCAGCGTCAGCTTGGGCGACGGCACCGCGATGATCTTTTCGTCGAGGCCGGAATTGTCCTCCATCACCAGCACGCCGATCGGCCGCACATTGATGACGCAACCCGGCACCAGCGCGCGCGTGTTGCAGACCAGTACGTCGATCGGGTCGCCGTCACCCGACAGCGTGTGCGGCACGAAGCCGTAATTGCCGGGATAGCGCATCGAGGTGTGCAGGAAGCGGTCGACGAACAGCGTGCCGGCCTCCTTGTCCATCTCGTACTTGATCGGCTCGCCGCCGATCGGCACCTCGATGATGACGTTGATGTCCTCCGGCGGGTTCTTTCCGATGGCGATGGCTTCGATACGCATGGCTTTTGTCCCTCTTTCGATTGGAAACCGATAGCGGGCAGCGGCGCATGGTGCAATGCGGCGAATGGTACTGAAATCGGCTGAGGGTGCTGGCGAGAGGGGTATCGAGCCGTCACTCCCAGACGAAGGCGACCTTCTTCAGAGCCTTCTGCTCGAAAACCTCGACTCCCTCGGCGACGTCGCGGCCGCCGGCGCCGGCATAGAAGGTGAGCGCGTTCTGGTTGTCCTCCAGCGCCCACACCACCATGCCTTTCAGCCCGTGGTCTGCCAGTCGCGCCCGTGCTGCCGAGAATAGCCGGCTGCCGAGCCCGATGCCCTGATATTCCGGGCGCACGTAAAGTTCGTAGATCTCGCCCTGCTGCTTGAGCTCGCGGGCGCGGTTCTTGCCGATCGTGGCGTAGCCGGCAACCTTGCCGCCGATCTCGACAACCAGGACGGTGGCGGCGCGGCGGATGGCGTTCGCCCACCAGTCGGCGCCGCGGCGGTTGATCATCGATGTCAGCGTGCGATGCGGGATGATGCCGGAGTAGGCGCCGCGCCAGGCCAGCAGATGCACGTCGGCGATGGCGCTTGCGTCGCGCGGCTCGGCTTTCCTGATGTCGATGCTCAGCGTCTTCATGATTGGTTAACCATAAACCCGCATCGCCCGATTGCAAGAGTCCGGTCAGCGGCTCCCAAGCTTTCGCACAGACGATAGACGTGCCGTTGAGTGCTGAAAAAACCGTTCGTAGCGACTCAGATTTCGACCAGATGGTCGTCGAGTTCGTTGCTGTCGCCGGAAGAAACCGGGAAATGCTCGGCCAGCACCGCAGCCGTCGCTTCGATCGCCTTGATGAAGCCGTCGGCGAGACGATCGTCGCGGGCATGCGCGGTAAGGTCGCGGACGACGCCGTCCCAGACATCCTGGCCGACGCGGCTGTCGATGCCGCTGTCGGCGATCACTTCGGCGTAGTGCTCGGCAATCGAAACGAACACCAGCACGCCGGTGCGCGCCGTGGTGCGGTGGACGTTGCGGGCGAGGAACTGCTTTATCGCATTGGCGTGCGCGGCCTGGTAACGCAGCCGTCTCGGCACCAGATGGATGCGCAAGCCGGGCAGCGCCCACAACAGCACAAGCACCGAGGCCATCGCCAGAAGCTGGGCAATGACGAAATGCGGCAAGCGGATCGACAGCCACCACGCTTCCAGCCCGTAACCGACGGCGAGGCTGACGACGAGCATCGCCAGCGTCGCCATGAAGGCGGCCGGAAAGAAATAGCCGTCGCTGGCATAGGCGACGACGCAGTAGATTTCGCCGTCGGTGTTTGATTCGGCGACGCGGATCGCTTTGGCGATGCGGTCATGATCCTCGGGGCTGATCGGTCGAGTTGCCATGTCGTGTCTCACCAGCTTCCTGAAGATCCGCCGCCACCGGACGAGCCGCCGCCGCCCGAAAAGCCGCCACCGCCTGAGCCTCCTCCGCCCGACGACCAGCCTCCCCCGCCGGACGACCAGCCGCCAGAAGATTGCCGGCCCGGCTCGAAGGTCATGCCCAGCCAGCGATAGCGGCCGGGGCCGAGTTTCCGGCCGAAGATCGGCGGCAGGATCGAGGCGGCGATGCTGCCGAAGAAGATGATCGCCCAGATGCTTATGAAGATCGCAAAGAACAGATCGTCGGTGTTGAATGGCGGCTGCTGGTTGCGGGTCCCGCGCGCTTCCAGCTCTTCCGGATTGCCTTCCNATCGTCGGTGTTGAATGGCGGCTGCTGGTTGCGGGTCCCGCGCGCTTCCAGCTCTTCCGGATTGCCTTCCAGCACCATGACCATGTCGTCGACGGCCTTCATTATGCCGCCGGAGAAATCGCCGGCGCGGAAGGCCGGCACCATGTCGTTTTCGATGATCAGCCTGGTGTGCAGGTCGGTAAGCGTGCCTTCCAGCGCGTAGCCGACCTCGATGCGCATCTTGCGGTCGTCTTTGGCGACCAGCAAAAGCACGCCATTGTCCTCGCCGGCCTGGCCGAGCTTCCAGGCGCGGAACAGCCGGTTGGCGTAGGGCTCGATTTCCTCGCCGTCGAGGCCAGGAAGCGTCGCGACGACGATCTGGTCAGAGCTCTTGGCCTCGAAATCCGCAAGCTTCCGGGTCAGCGCCGCTTCGGTTGCGGCGTCGATGATGCCGGCATTGTCGACGACCCGCCCGGTCAGGGCAGGCAATTCGGCGGAGAAAGCGGTGAGGGGGAGGAAGAGGGCTAAGTAGAGAAGGGCTAGAGCAACCGGCAGGAATGCAAGGCTTGCGTTCCGTCCCACCCCCCTTGAGGGGGAGATGTCCGGCAGGACAGAGGGGGGTGGGACGGAGTACAAGGTCAATGGAACTGCGCTCGCTAAGCGCCGATCACCCGCCCTGCTGCGTGCCAAAATCGACCTTCGGCGTCTGCATCTTGTCTTCCTCGATGGTGAAATTGGCGAATGGCTGATTGTCGCGGAACCACAAGGTCGCCCAAATCACCGACGGGAAGGTCCTCAACGTCAGGTTGTACTCGCGCACCGCCTCGATATAGTCGCGGCGGGCGACCGAGATGCGGTTCTCGGTGCCTTCGAGCTGCGCCTGCAGCGCCAGGAAATTCTGGTTGGCCTTGAGGTCGGGATAATTCTCCACCACTGCCAGCAACCGCGACAGCGCGCTGGTCAGGCCGGCTTGACTGTCCTGGAATCTCTTGACCGCTTCCGGATCGCTCAGCGTGTCGGGCGTCACCGTCACCTGCGTCGCCTTGGCGCGCGCCTCGACCACGGCATCGAGCGTATCCTTCTCATGCGCCGCATAGCCCTTGACCGTCTCGACCAGGTTGGGAATGAGATCGGCGCGGCGCTGGTACTGGTTCAGCACCTGGCTCCATGCGGCCTTGGCGTTTTCCTCCGCCGTCGGAATGGTGTTGTAGCCGCAGCCGGCCAGCAGCGGCAGCACGATCGCCATCATCAGCAAGGCTGGCAGGTTGCGGAAGACGAAAGGGGAGGAAAGGGCAGGCATGGAAAAATCCCTCAACAGACTGACGGGCGAAGCATTACCACAATCCGCGCGCAAGAACATGACCTCAACCTGGGGCGCTGCTGGTGCTTTGGCATTCACTGTCAGGCCCTGTAACTGGCCGGGCGAACAGGTTAAAGTCGCTGCGAAAACAGGGCATAGCCATGGCGGGACGCCAGGACAGCGACGACGAATCGCGCCGCATCATCGAGCGCGTGGCAAGTGAAACCGACCCGGCCTCGTCCGTAGCGCGGACCGCGAAGGGCGCGCGCGATCACGTCACTGCTGCAGACGCCGACCGGGCGGACCCGATCGAATATTGGGGCACGCGCATCGGCCGGGCGCTGGGGCTCATTGTCGGCATTGGCCTGTTGATCTGGCTCGTGCTTTTCATCATCCAGAGTTAGGAACCTCGTGAGCACCGAAGAATACGACGCGCCGCGCGCGGTTATCGTCATTTCCAGCCATGTCGCGCGCGGCTCGGTCGGCAACCGCGCCGCGGTCTTTGCGCTGGAGACGCTGGGCTTTCCGGTGTGGGCGGTGCCGACCGTCATCCTGCCCTGGCATCCGGGCCATGGACGGGCGACGCGCATCGTGCCGCCGCTCGATCAATTCAGGGCGCTGATGGCCGATCTCGAGCGCGCCCCGTGGCTCGGCGAGGTCGGCGCGGTGCTGTCCGGCTATCTCGGCGAAGGCGGCCAGGCCGACGCCGTCGCCTCGCTGGTCGGCGCGGTCAAGGCGAAGACGCCGGACGCCGTCTATATCTGCGACCCGGTGATGGGCGATTCGGGCGGGCTCTATGTGCCGGAGACGACCGCCATTGCCATGCGCGACCGGCTGATGCCGATTGCCGACATCGCCACGCCCAACCGCTACGAGCTGGAATGGATGGCGGGAGCGCCGCTGCCCGACCTCAAAGCGGTGATGGCGGCCGCCCTTCAGGCCGGGCCGTCGACCATGCTGGTCACTTCGGCGCCGGCGATGATGGCCGGCGGCACCGGCAATCTGCTGCTCAACGGCAACCAGGCGCTGCTCGCCGAGCATCGCCTCATCGACAAGCCGCCCAACGGGCTCGGCGACCTGACGGCGGCCGTCTATCTGGCGCGCATCCTGTCCGGCCAACCGGCGATCAAGGCACTGCAGTCGACCACGGCGGCGGTCTACGAGATCCTGGCGCGCACCGCCAAGCGCGGCGGCGACGAATTGCAGCTCGAAACCGATGCACAGAGCCTGTCGCACCCGATGGCGATGGTGCAGCTTCGCCATCTCCTGCATCCGGGGCGGGACAAAAGAGCGTGACCGTTGTCGGCGTCGACGGCTGCAGGGCCGGCTGGATCGCCGTTCGCCGCGATCCGGGCGCAGCTCCCTCGGCAGCCGTTTTTCCAAGCTTCGCAGCACTGCTCGACGCATTGCCGGCCGATGCGACCGTCGCCGTCGACATGCCGATTGGCCTGCCCGATGTTTCGCAAAAGGGCGGCCGCGGGCCCGAAGCTCTGGTGCGGCCGCTGCTTGGCAACAGGCAATCGAGTGTCTTCGCCATCCCCTCGCGTGCGGCGCTTTACGCGCATACGGACGGCTTCACCACGATCGACGCGTGGCATGCCGCGCATCGCCAGGCAAGCGAAGTGGCCAAGGCGACCTCCGATCCGCCGCGCGGCGTCTCGATCCAGGCTTTTGGCATCTTTGCCAAGATCCGCGAGATCGATGCCGTGTTGATCGCACGTCCCGAACTGCGCCGCCACGTCTTCGAATCGCATCCGGAAGTCGCCTTCTGCCGGCTGAACGACGACCAGGCGATGCGCCTGCCGAAGATGATCAAGGGCGCCGTCAACCCAGCCGGCATAGCGGAACGCAAGGCGCTGCTTTGCCGGCACGGTTATGTCAGGGGCTTTCTCGACCGGGCGCCGCCGCCAGGCGCTGCTGCCGACGACTTTCTCGACGCCGCAGCGATGATGCTGATAGCCGGCCGCATCGCCAGCGGCGAGGCAAGGCCGTTTCCGGATCCGCCGCTCGCCGACCGTTTTGGCATCCCTGTGGCGATCTGGGCGTGAATTTCGTTGCCCCGTCTATCGGCGAGACGATCGCATTGGCGAATGGCAACCACGTCCTTCGCGATTCGGCATTGCTCGCGACCGGCTTTTGCCGCTAGAGCCTTCCTGACCTAAAGAGCTGCCGCCTAACCCCGAAAGGCTCCAGACGCCGCCAATGCCTCATCTCCCTGACCATCTGCTCACCGGCTACCGCAATTTCATGAGTGGCCGCTATCTCGCCGAAAGCGGACGCTATCGCTCTCTTGCTCGCGAGGGCCAGGCCCCCGAAACGATGATCATTGCTTGCTGCGACTCCCGCGCGGCCCCCGAGGCGATCTTCGACGCTGGCCCCGGCGAACTCTTCGTGCTGCGCAATGTCGGCAATCTGGTGCCGCCCTATGCGCCCGACGACCAGTTCCACTCGACCTCGGCGGCGCTCGAGTTCGCCGTGCAGAGCCTCAAGGTCAAGAACATCGTGGTGATGGGCCATGGCCGCTGCGGCGGCATCCGCGCGGCACTCGACAGTACCGCCGCGCCGTTGTCGCCCGGCGACTTCATCGGCAAGTGGATGAGCCTGATTGCGCCGGCGGCCGAGACCGTTTCGTCCAGCACCTTCATGACGGCGACCGAGCGGCAGACCGCGCTCGAGCGCATTTCGATCCGCTATTCGATCGCCAATCTCAGGACCTTTCCCTGCGTCTCGATCCTGGAAGGCAAGGGACGGCTGTCGCTGCACGGCGCCTGGTTCGACATCTCGACCGGCGAACTCTGGGTGATGAACAAGGACACCGGCGACTTCGAGCGGCCGGAGATGACGTAGGAGGGTTGCATGGCATGCCGTTCGATCGCTTTGGCCGCAGCGGCGCTGCTGTTTTCAGTCATATCCGCCCGCGCCGACGACGGTGCGCTCATCGGCCGCTGGTATGCGGCGCTGCTGGTCGCCGATCGCACGGAACTGTCGGACCTGCTTGCCGACGACGTCCGGATAAAACTCGACGATCTCGGCGTCGTCCAGACCAAGCAGGAATTCATCGCCTCCATCGACGACTGGGAGGGCGCAGTCGCCGGGGCTGAAATCCGGCATCGGATCGAGAAGACCGAGGGCAGCGTCACCACTGTGATCGCCTGTTATGATTTCCCCAATAACGACGTGCTGATGCAGGAAACCTTCGCGATCGCCGACAACCGCATCACTGCCAGCTCGCAGGCGGCGATCGCAGAAGACTGCGATAGCTACTGACCAGCCGCGATATTGCGTGCGGCAAGCCGGCGCCTTACATCGGTGACGATCCGCCTCATCCCGCCACGCAGCGAAAGCCCCTCACTTACGAAAGATTGCCCATGCCGTCCGCCGTCGACCTCGCCGCCCATCCGCTGACCACCTGGCAAGGGCCGCTCGGCCTGCCCGATTTCACCCGCATCGGCGACGGCGATTTTTCCGGGGTTTTCGATGCGGCATTGACGGCGCACGAGGCCGAGATCGAGGCGATATCAGGCAATGCCGAGACCCCGACCATCGAGAACACGCTTGCGGCACTCGAGCTTGGCGGCGAGGCGCTCGACCATGTCTNGCAATGCCGAGACCCCGACCATCGAGAACACGCTTGCGGCACTCGAGCTTGGCGGCGAGGCGCTCGACCATGTCTCGTCGATCTTCTGGTGCCGGGCCGGCGCCCACACCAACGAGGCGATCCAGGCGCTGGAGCGCGACATCTCGCCAAAGATGTCGCGGCATTTCTCGGCGATCTCGATGAACGAGAGGCTGTTTGCCCGCATCGACGATCTCTACCAGCGCCGCGACGCCCTGAAGCTCGATGCCGAAACGCTGCGGGTGCTGGAAAAGACCTGGAAAAATTTCGTCCGTTCCGGCGCCAGGCTCAACGCCGAGGGCAAGAAACGGCTGGCGGCGATCAATGAGGAGCTGTCGTCGCTCGGCACGAATTTCGGCCAGAACCTGCTTGCCGACGAGCGCGACTGGGCGTTGTTCCTCGACGCGGCCGACCTTGCCGGCCTGCCGGAATTCCTGAAAAGCGCGATGGCCGAGGCCGCCGAGATGCGCGGCCAGAAGGGCCGCTATGCCGTCACCCTGTCGCGCTCGATCTACGAGCCGTTCTCGACCTTCTCCGATCGCCGCGACCTGCGCGAGATCGCCTTCCGCGCCTTCACCATGCGCGGCCAGAACGGCGGCGCCACCGACAACACCACCGTGGTGCGCGATATGCTGCGACTGCGCGCCGAAAAGGCGAAGCTGCTCGGCTACGCTTCCTATGCCGCGCTGAAGCTCGACGACACCATGGCAAAGACGCCGGAGGCGGTGCATAAGCTGCTCGATCCGGTCTGGGAAAAGGCGCTGGAAAAGGCGGAAAGCGATCAGATCGAGTTGCAGCGGCTGGGGGCCGAGGCCGGCAGCAACGAAGAATTCGCTGCCTGGGACTGGCGCTTCTATCAGGAGAAGCTGCGCGCCGAGAAATTCGCCTTCGACGAGGCCGAGCTGAAGCCCTATCTGCAGCTCGACCGCATCATCGACGCCTGTTTCGACGTGGCGACAAAATTGTTCGGCATCAGCTTCGAGGAGAAGCAAGGCATTGCCACCTGGCATCCGGACGCGCGCGTTTTCATCGTCAGGAATGCCGACGGCAGCGAGCGCGGGCTGTTCCTGGCCGACTATTTCGCGCGGCCCTCAAAGCGCTCCGGCGCCTGGATGAGCGCGCTGAAGTCCGGCTACAAGCTTGGCGATGGCTCCAGGCCGGTGATCTACAACATCATGAATTTCGCCAAGCCGCCGGAGGGCGAGGCAGCGCTTTTGTCGGTCGATGAGGCCAAAACCCTGTTCCACGAATTCGGTCATGCGCTGCATGGCATGCTGACCGAGGTCACCTGGCCGTCGGTCGCGGGCACCTCGGTCAGCCGCGATTTCGTCGAGCTGCCCTCGCAACTCTACGAGCACTGGCTGACGGTGCCGGCGGTGCTGGAAAAGCATGCGCTGCACGTGAAGACCGGCAAACCGATGCCGAAGGCGCTGGTCGACAAGATGCGGGCGGCGCGCACCTTCGGCGCCGGCTTCGCCACGGTCGAGTTCACCGCCTCAGCACTGGTCGACATGGCCTACCACGCACGGCCGGACGCGCCGGACGAGCCGCTTCGTTTCGAAGCCGAAACGCTCGAGAGGCTCAACATGCCCGACACCATCGCCATGCGCCACCGCACCCCGCATTTCGGCCACATCTTTGCCGGCGACGGCTATTCGGCCGGCTACTATTCCTACATGTGGTCGGAGGTCCTCGACGCCGACGCCTTCGCCGCCTTCGAGGAGACGGGCGACCTGTTCAATCCGGCGCTGGCCGAGCGGCTCAGGAAAAACATCTATGCCGCCGGCGGTTCCAAGGACCCGGAAGAGCTCTACACCGCCTTCCGCGGCAAGATGCCGTCGCCCGAAGCGATGATGGCCAAGCGCGGGCTGGTGTAGAGCGAGGGCCAACGGAGGACCAATCGCCAACCTCGGTGGACCGGCGATGTCGGATCAAAGCATCTCGCAGCAGGCCATCTTAACGCGGGGCGCTTGGGCCGCCACCCAACGCCTCGACGGCTTTCGCCAGCGCCGCCGGATCGCCTGATATGCGCAGCGTCTTCAGCCGGGCCGTGCCGCCGGCGATGACCGAGACGGCCGATCGCGGCACGCCCAGCGCCTTGGCGACCAGCCGTTCGAGCGCCTGGTTGGCGGCGCCGTTTTCCGGCACGGCACGGACGCGGGCCTTCAGATGGCTTCGCCCGTCTGCCGAGATCTCGATGCCTTCGAGCCTGTCCATCGCCGCTTTCGGCGTCAGCCGGACGAACAGGTCGACGCCATCGTTGCGCGGGCGAAACGGCCCGGTCATGGAACCGCCGTCAGACGACCAGCGGCGCCACCGTGGTGAGCAGGAACTGCCGCAGGAAGAACAGGATCAAAAGCAGGATGATCGGCGAAATATCGATGCCGCCGAGATCGGGCAGGAAGCGGCGGATCGGCCGCAGCGCCGGCTCGGTCAGCCGGAACAGCATGTTGCTGACGCTATCGACGAACTGGTTGCGCGAGTTGACGACGTTGAAGGCGTAGAGCCAGGAGAAAATCGCCGAAGCGATGATGATCCACCAATAAATGTCAAGCGCCAGGACAATGGTCTGAATGAGGGCTATCATGCCGGTCTCCGATTGTTGCCGACATGTAGCCATTGCAGGCGGAGGCGGCAAGAGCCAGCTTCGCGGCACGGCAGGCCGGTGGCTGGCCGCCCGGCTTTTGGGCAAAACGCCGTCTTGACAGGAAACCGCCGCGCCCGATAAATGCGCCAATTCCGCTGGACGGGGCTGTAGCTCAGCTGGGAGAGCGCGTCGTTCGCAATGACGAGGTCAGGAGTTCGATCCTCCTCAGCTCCACCAGCGGAAATTTACTCCAGTAAAATCAAGAAGATAGCTGTAGCGGCGCACCCCGAACGCGCTCTGGCGGGCTTTGAGCTTGGGGCTTTTAAACCTGGCCATCAAGCCATTCTCGCAGATCGGGGTCCTCGTGACCTTCAGGGATAGGCGGTCTCGTTCTGACGTACCAGATCACGCCAAATCCAACTGCCGCCCACGCGCCAGCAACCACGAATGTGATGATGTCAGTCACTTCAAACCCCTAAGCCCGACACATCATTAGCTCGACCGAAATCGCCCCACAAGAGCAGAATCAGGTCGTTGCGGGAGTGGGCTGGTGCCTAGCCAAGGGAAATCCTGCTGTTGTCAGACGCCTAACTAAATCCAGCCGTTCCGCACGGCTGTCACAGCCGCTCACGATGGCCTGCTCTGCGACGATCCGATGGCATTCGTCAGACAGGTTTGCGCATTGCCGGCGGCGACACGGTTGAAGCGGCCTGCACAATCGGCATAGTAGGCCCGGTCGTGAACCACGGGAGGGCCACATGAAGCTCGGATTGCTCACCGCACCGTTTGCCGACACCCCGCTTGGCGAGGTCGCCGACTGGGCAAGTTCTGCCGGCTTCGAGGCGCTGGAGATCGCCTGCTGGCCGAAATCCTCAGGCGCAGCCCGGCGCTATGCCGGCACCAGCCATATCGACGCCGCCTCGACCTCGACCTCGCAGGCCAAGGAAATCGCCGCCGCACTGGCGGAAGAGAACCTGTCGATCTCCGGCCTCGGCTTTTATCCCAATCCGCTGCATCCCGATGCCGCCCACCGCAAGGCCGTCGTCGATCATTTGAAGAAGGTGATCGTGCTGGCGAGCCATATGGGCGTGCCTGTCGTCAACACCTTCTGCGGCGGCGACGCCTCAAAAACCATCGACGCCAACTGGCAAGAGGCACTCAAACTGTGGCCCGATATCATCGCCCATGCGCGCGACAACGGCGTCAAGCTGGCTTTTGAGAACTGCCCGATGATCTTCAGCTACGACGAATGGCCGGGCGGCCACAACATCGCCTATTCGCCCTATATCTGGCGCCGCATCCTCGAGGCATGGGGCGGCGACGTCGGCATGAACTTCGACCCGTCGCATCTGGTCTGGCAGATGATCGACCAGGCCCGCTTCATCAGGGAATTCGGCCCGTACATGCTGCATGTCCATGCCAAGGACCTGATGATCGATCATGATGGCCTTTACGAGCGCGGTATCCTCTCGGCCGGCATGGGCTGGCAGGTGCCGCGCATGCCGGGGCTTGGCGATGTCGACTGGAATGTGATCTTCTCCGGCCTCTACCGCGCCGGCTACGACGGAGCCATCATCATCGAACACGAGGACCGGCGCTTTGAGGGAAGCGACGACGACGTCAAGCGCGGCTTTCTGCTCGCCCGCGACGTGCTGCGCCCCTTCGTGAAATGAGGCCCCTTTTCGAACTGAACTGAAAACAAGGTGGAGGAAGACTGAAATGAAAAAATATCTGGCAATGGTCCCGCTGCTTGCCGGCGCGGCGTTTCTGGCTTCGGTGGACATCTCGTCCGCTGAAGCCAAATACACGATCGGCGTCTCCAACACGGTGCAGGGCAATGGCTGGCGCGAGGAGATGATCTGCGCCATCAAGGCGCAGGCGCTTGCCTCCGGCGAGGTCACCAAGCTCAACATCGCCCATCGCAACACCGACGCCGCCGGCCAGCTCGAGGATATCCGCAACCTGATCAGCGCNCACCAAGCTCAACATCGCCCATCGCAACACCGACGCCGCCGGCCAGCTCGAGGATATCCGCAACCTGATCAGCGCCAAGGTCAACGCCATCGTCGTCAACCCGGCCGATCCCGCCGGCATCAAGTCAGCGCTTGAGGAAGCCACCAAGGCCGGCATCGTCGTCGTCGCCGTCGACCAGGCGGTCACCGAGCCTTCGGCCTACATCATCTCCAACAACCAGGAACAGTATGCCTATCTCGGCGCCAAATGGCTGTTCCAGCAGATCGGCGGCAAGGGCGACGTCGTCTATATGCGTGGCGCCGCCGGCGCCTCGGCCGACAGCGACCGCGACAAGGGTTTTAAGAAGGCGCTTGCCGAATTCCCCGACGTCAAGGTCGTGCATGAGGTCTTCACCGGCTGGCAGCAGGACCAGGGCAAGCAGCAGATCCTCGACTTCATCGCCACCGGATCGCCGTTCAACGGCATCTGGACCTCGGGCATCGACAATGTGATCGTCGATGCGCTGGTCGAGTCGCAGACGCCGCTGGTGCCGGTGGTCGGCGCCGACAATGCCGGCTTCGTCGGCCAGCTGAACTCGGTCGAAGGCCTTGTCGGCGCGGCGGTGACCAATCCTGGTTCGATCGGCGGCGCTGGCGTGACCCTGGCCCTGCAGATCCTGAACGGCAAGAAGCCGGCGGAGCAGACCGTTCTCGTCGAGCCGCAGCTGTGGGAGAACGCCACCGAAGAGGGCAACGCCAAACTGAAGGGCGTCGCCGATCCGTCGCTGAGCCCGGAATGGCCGGTCTCGATCTCCATTCCGGAATGGACCACCTACACCAAGGAGCAGATCATCGCCTGCAAGGGCCCTGGCGAGTAATCGCTGCCGCGCTTCTGCCTTCTCCCCTTGTGGGAGAAGGTGGATCGGCGCGCAGCGCCGAGACGGATGAGGGGTGCTGGAAGGAATGAGAAGTTGGTGTTCCCTGGAACACCTCTCATCCGACCTCGCTTCGCGAGGCCACCTTCTCCCACAAGGGGAGAAGGCAGGATCGCCATTTTAGACAACTTGCAACGAGAGCAACGCGATTTTGACCACCAACCCGCTCCTGGATGCCACCGGCGTCGTCAAGACTTACGGCGCAGTGGTGGCGCTGCGCAACGCGTCGCTGTCAGTTCTGCCGGGTGAGGTTCACGCGCTGATGGGCGCCAACGGCGCCGGCAAATCGACGCTGGTCAAAATCCTCACCGGCGCCATCCGCGCCGATGCCGGACGTATCCTGATCCGCGGCGAGACGCGCGACGTGCGCTCGCCCGCCGATGCGCGCCGCGCCGGCCTGCTTCCCGTCTACCAGGAACCGTCGCTCATCCCCGATCTCGACGTCGCCTCCAACCTTCGCCTGACCGACACGCCGGTCGAGCCGTTCCGCGCTTGGGTGCGCGAACTCGGCATTCCCGACCTCGACATCCGCGACATCGCGCGCGACATCCCGCTGGCCGTGCTGCGCGTGCTCGATCTGGCGCGCGCGCTGGCGGTCGAGCCCGACGTTTTGCTGCTCGACGAGATGACCGCAGCACTGCCGGCGAACCTGGCCGAAAAGGTGCTTGAGGTCGTTCGCCGCCAGGGCGACAGCGGCCGATCGGTGATCTTCATTTCCCACCGTTTTGTCGAGATATCGGCGCTTTGCGACCGCGCCACCGTGCTTCGCGACGGCGAGACCGTCGGCGTCGTCGACATCGAGCCGGGCGTCGAGGAGCGCATCGTCGAGATGATGCTCGGCGCCAAGGTCGAAAAGACGCGCGTGGCGGCGCGCCAGGCGAGCCAGGCCGCTTCGCCTGGGGACAGCCGTCCGCGCCTCGGTGTGGCGAACCTTCGTGTCGGCACCAAGCTCAACGACGTCTCGTTCGACCTGGCGAATGGCGAGGTCGCTGGCGTCGTCGCGCTCGAGGGCCAAGGCCAGGACGAGCTGTTCGCCGCGCTCGCCGGCTCGATCCGCCCGTCCGGCGGCACGATCGAGCTGGACGGGCAGCCGGTGAAATTCGCGCATCCGGCCGATGCGATCCGCGCTGGCATCGCCTATGTGCCCGGCGACCGCACCGAAGCGCTGACCATGCAGCGCTCGGTGCGCGAAAACATCGCGCTCCCGTTCAGCGCCGCCTTGCGCAACTGGGGGCCGATCAACATGGCGCAGGAACGCTCCAGGGTCGTCAGCGCGATCGAGCGTCTGCAGATCGACACCCGCGCCCAGCGCGAGGTGCAGCGGCTGTCCGGCGGCAACCAGCAGAAGGTGACGATCGCCCGCTGGATCGCCGCCGAGGCACAGACCATCCTCTGCTTCGACCCGACGCGCGGCATCGATGTCGGCACCAAGCAGGAGATTTATAAGCTGCTGCGCGAACTCGCCGACCAGGGCAAGTCGGTGCTGTTCTATACATCCGAGCTCGAGGAGGTGCAGCGTGTCTGCGATCGCGTCATCGTCATCTTTGGCGGGCGTGTCGTCGATGTCTTCCCCGTCGAACTCGCCGACGAACCGGCACTGATGCGCGCCGCCTACGGCTTGCCGCGCGGCGCCAAGGTGGACGTCGGCATCCTTGCCGACATCCACTCGAGCCCGGTGGCGAAACCTTGACCCGCCTCGTCCGCCGTCAGGGCTGGGTCGCCGGCCTGCTTGTCCTGTTCGCAGTCCTGCTGGTGATCACCAGGCTCATCCAGCCGGGCTATGGCAGCGGCGATTTCGGCTCGCTGGTGCGCGCGGTGCTGCCTTACGCCTTTGCCGTGGCCGCCCAGACGATTGTCGTCATCGCCGGCGGCATCGATCTTTCCGTCGGCGCGATGATGGCGCTGACCAGCGTCACCGCCGCCTCGATGATGGACGGCGCCAGCGAGGAATACGCGCTTTTTGTCGTTCCGTTCGTGCTGGCGATGGGGCTGGTGCTGGGCGCCGTCAACGGCATGCTGATCGTCGTCACTCGCGTGCCCGATATCGTCGTCACGCTGGCCACCCTGTTCGTCCTGCAGGGCGCGGCGCTGTTGGTCCTCGGCGCGCCCGGCGGCGCGGTCGCCGAATGGCTGCGGGCGACCATCGTCGGCACCGTCGCGATCCCGGGCTTGCCAGAAATCTCTGCCTGGATACCGAAGGCGCTGGTGCTTCTTGTCGTCTGCCTGTGCATCATCTGGATACCGCTCAAGCGATCAAAACTCGGCCTGTCGATCTACGCCATCGGCAGCAGCGAGCTCGCCGCATTTCGCAGCGGCGTGCCGGTCGCGCGCACCAGGATCATCGCCTATGCCCTGTCGGGGCTTTTCGCTGCCATGGGCGGGCTGGCGCTGACCATGAGCACAGGCATCGGCGCCCCTATTCCCGGCCCCTATCTTCTCGCCAGCGTGGCGGCGGTGGTGCTCGGCGGCGTCGCGCTTGGCGGCGGCAAGGGCGGCCTGCTCGGCCCGATCGTCGCCGTCTTCGTGCTGCGGCTGGTGCGCACCGACCTGACGCTCTTGGCCATCGATCCCAACGTCACCGCAATCATCGAGGGCGCGATCATGGTCGCCGTCGTCATGTTCGGCGCCTTTATTACGAGGAGGGGGCGGCAATGATGAGCAATGGCGCAAGGCTGGTTTACGGAGTCGGCGATCCACGGCGCCCCCCTCTGTCCTGCCGGACATCTCCCCCACTTGGGGGGAGATTGGACGGCGCCACGGCTTTCGCCAATTGTCGACGTTGCAAGAATGAGCGAGGCGCCGAAGCTGCCAATCTCCCCACCCGTGGGGGAGATTTCCGGCAGGACAGAGGGGGGCGCCGTAGAACGCTATCCTCTCCCGGCATCGCGCCACCCCAATCGCGAGCAACCTCATGAGCACAACCGCGATCCAACCCGTCCCCTTCGGCCGCCGCCTCAAGCGCTTCATGGCGGACCGGCCGCTGATCCCGCTGATCATCCTGCTGGTCATCCTGGTGGTGGTCCTGCAGATCCTGCGCCCCGGCATCGTCAACGAGCGCTGGCTCGCCAACACCGTCAAATTCGCCATTCCGCTGGCAATTCTGGCCGGATGCCAGACCATGACCATGTTGACCGGCGGCATCGATCTGTCGGTCGGAACCGTGGCGACGATGAGCGCCTTCATCATGGCGACGCAGGTCGTCAACCATGACCCGGCGGTGGCGATCCTGATCGCCTTGGTGCCGGCGGTGCTGATTGGGCTGGTCAACGGCATCGGCGTCGGCGTGTTTCGCGTGCACCCACTGATCATGACGCTTGGCACCAGCCTGATCGGCACCGGCTGCCTGCAGGTCTATCAGCGCACCGTCATCGCTTCGGGCGCCAAGATACCGCCCTTCCTGGCCTGGTTGGGCACTGGCCTCACCTATGGCGTGCCCAACGCGCTGCTGCTGTTCGTGCCCATCGCCGTCCTCATCGTCTTCACCTTGAACCGCACCGGCTTTGGCCGCCTGCTTTACGCAGTCGGCGACAATGAAGGGGCGGCACGCCTGTCCGGCGTCCGCTACTGGCAGGTCATCACAGCGCTCTACGTCATCTCCAGCGTGCTCGCCGGCATCACCGGGCTGCTCTATATAGGCCTGATCAAGGCGCCGTCGCTGTCGCTGGCCGAGCCGCTGGTGCTGCCTTCGGTAGCGGCCGCGGTGATCGGCGGAACCTCGATCTTCGGCGGCCGCGGCGGCTACACCGGCACGATCATCGGGGCGCTGATCCTCACCGTGCTGACGACCCTGCTGACCATCCTGCAAATGCCGGAAGGCGCGCGGCGGATACTGTTCGGGCTGATCGTGCTGTTCGTGACGGCGGCGTATTTGCGGATTATTGAGGATCGGTAGGGGTGGAGGCTGGAGCCGGGGGGCTGCTTTTGACCGAAGCAGACTCTCGCAAACGCAGCCGTGCATGACAGCTTTGCGCGCTGTCGCATTAGATTAGATGCAGTGTCGAACCTTACGAATGTCGGCACGGTTTTGGCGATGGCCTAAGCGCGGAAAGCAGGGCGGCAGGCGGCACAAACCGCCGAAACCTCCGGCGGAAGTCCGTCACCCAAAATCATAGCCACCACGGCCCTGGCCGCATGGATACCCTACGCCGCCTGAACGATCTCGACCAGTTCAACGTCGAACACCAGATCCTTTCCGGCCAACGGATGATTGCCGTCGAGCTTGACGCTGGCGTCGTCGACGCCGACGACCGTCACCTGCATGGGGAGCCCTTCGGGGGTTCTGGCCTGCAGTCGAGTACCGATATCGATGTTGATGTTGTCCGGCACCCTCGCGCGGTCGACGGTCATGACCGCTTCGGGACGGTGGGGGCCATAGGCGGCATCGGCGGGAACGGTGACGGTGCTTTTCGCGCCGACCTCCATGCCCTCGACATGGGTCTCAAGGCCGGGGATCACTTGCCCTTCACCGAGCTTGAATTGCAGCGGTTCGCTGCCGGAAGAATCGAATTGAGTGCCGTCGGCTAGACGTCCAGTATAATTGACGCGCACGGTGTCGCCATTCTTGGCCTGTGTCATGGCAGTCATCCTTTGGGATTTTTGAGGGACCGGCCAGAGTTCACGGTCCCGTTTTCGATCATCCACGCACTAAGGTGCGCGGCGCGAAACTCTAAAACTAGGGGCTTGGCTGCCGATGTAAACCCAGAATGCCAATTCAGCCACCTGCGTAAAGACAAGTCGCGGAGGCCGACTCGGATCTGTTCGCCAAGGATCTGGGGCGCGCATTTTCGAGCATGTCGTGGCGACAGAGATTGCGAAGACTCTGATCGGCCACCCACCCCGCGGTTTTTGGCGTTTGCTGATGTTGAGCGACGTCAGCTTTCGCCCAAGCGCATCAACCTTCAACAGCCAAGCTCCCCTGCTCCGCCTCCCCCGCATTAGGATCCCCCGGCGCCGTCGCCGGTCACCTGGCTCGTTCCAGCCGCGCAAGCCATGGCGAGTCGCTATGGCATCGTGCACGGAAGACGCCACCGCCTTTACGGCAAGTTCGTGATCAATTGAATGACGCTCTGCCATTGCGGCCCTCATCCTGAAACGCAACTTGCCTTTAGGCAAAACCACGGCCGCAATTCTTTTGCAACTACAGCTTGAGATATGCTTGGTCGATTGATGATCGAGGAGGGGAGCCACTACACTACTTGATCCTGCAGGAAACTGATCGACTATGGAGTAAGATCACTTCCGCCAGAGGCAGCTCTTCTGGGTGCTTTTGAGTTTGCTTCTATGCAACTTTGAACCGCGAAGGCCCGCCCTCAGCCGGCTCCCAGATATGTTTCAGCAATGCCGATGCTAGTCGACGTCGCGTCGGCACGCTCCTAGCTGGCCCAGGCGTAGAAGACGGCGAACAGCAGAAGCCACACCGCATCGACAAAATGCCAGTACCAGGATGCCGCCGTCGAGATGAAGCCGGCGCCGCCGGCTGAGCGCGCGCGGATCACCCGATATGCGGCGATCGACAGCAACAAGATGCCGACAACGACGTGCAGGCCGTGGAAGCCAGTCGTAAGGAAGAAGATCGAGGGATAGACACCGTCGCGGAATCCCACCGAGGCGAGGCTGAATTCCCGAAGCTGGAGGCCGACGAACACGCCGCCGAGCGCGATCGCCACGGTAAGCCCGATAGCCGAAAGCTGCCATCGCTCTTTCAGAAGCCAGTCGTGCGCCGCTGCGACGCAGACCCCCGACGCGACGAGGATCACTGTGTTGAGAAGCGGGCCGCCCCAAGGGTCGTCGGGGCGCATCGGCGTAGGTGGCCATGAGCTGAACCCCGCGACCTCCGGATAGATCGCGTATCGTAGGTAGGCGGCGAACAAGGCGGCGAAGAACGCTACCTCGGACGCGATTAAGGCGATGATCGCGATCCTCGGGCCAAAGGTGTTTTGCGGACCATTCGCACGCTCACCACTCGTCGCCCGCGACCACGCTGTCAGAGCGATGAACAATGGCAGAAGCCCCACCGCGATCACGAGCGGACCGAGTACCGCGATGCTGCCTGCCAGCGTGCCGAACAGCGACGGGTGGAAGAGCGCGAGACCGGCGCACGCTAGCAGGAACAGCGAGACAGCAATCGCGACAGGCCATCGGCCATCCGTGCCGCCGACCTCGGTGACAGTCTTGCTCACGCGCCTGCCTCCGCGCCCGCCGTGCCACGCGCACGCGCCATCTCGGGATCGTCATCCCATTCATGCGTGAGAGCCGGACCCCACACATCGCGCGGGGCCAGCGCGCCACGCCGCAGCGAGACCGCAAGCATCACCAGGAACAGCAGCGTGGAGGCGAGCGCGAGCACAGCGCCGAGCGACGCAATCATATTCCAGCCCAAGAAACCGTCCGGATAATCCGCGATGCGCCGTGGCATTCCTGCCAGTCCGAGGAAATGCATCGGGAAAAACAGAACGTTGGTGCCGATGAAGAAGCACCAGAAATGCAGCCGTCCAACCCACTCCGGGAACATGCGTCCGGTCATGCGCGGAAACCAGTAATAGAAGCCGGCGAAGATCGCATAGGTCGCGCCGAGGCTCAGCACATAGTGGAAATGCGCGACGACGTAGTAGGTGTTGTGCAGCACTTGATCCGCGCCGGCATTGGCAAGCACGATCCCCGTCGTGCCGCCGACCGTGAACATGATGATGAAGCCCAGCGCCCACAGCATCGGCACGGTGAGGCGGATCGACCCGCCCCACATAGTGGCAATCCAGGCGAACACCTTGATGCCGGTCGGCACCGCGATCACCATCGAGGCCAGCGTGAAGAAGGCACGCGGCGCGAAGCCGCCACCGACGGTGAACATATGGTGCGCCCAGACGATGAAACCCAGCGCCGCAATTGATGCCATCGCCAGCACCATACCGGGATAACCGAAAATCGGGCGACCTGAGAACCGCGAGACGATCTGACTGATGATGCCGAAGGCCGGCAGGATCATGATGTAGACCTCCGGATGGCCGAAGAACCAGAAGAGGTTCATGAACAGCATCGGGTCTCCGCCGCCGGCTGGATCGAAAAAGGCGCCGCCGAAATTGCGGTCGGCAAGCAGCATCGCCAGCGCGGCAGCCAGCACCGGCATGGCGAGAAGCAGCATGAGCGACGAAATCAGGATCGACCAAACGAACAGCGGCATGCCGAACAGCGGCAAGCGATCCTCGCGCATGTTGAGGATGGTAGTGACGAAATTGATCGCGCTGATCACGGAAGAAATGCCGGCCAAGTGCAGCGCGAGGATCGTCATGTCGACCGATGGTCCGGGCTGGCCGTCTATGCCCGACAGCGGCGGATAGAGGCTCCAGCCGGTACCCGTTCCGTCGCCGACCAGCAGCGACCCGATCAGCATGATCAAGGACAGCGGCAGCAACCAGAAGCCGAGACTGTTCAGTCCCGGAAAGGCCATGTCGCGCGCACCGATCATCAGCGGGACGAACCAGTTGCCGAAGCCGCCGATCAACGCCGGCATCACCATGTAGAAGATCATGATCAGGCCATGCGCGGTGATCAGCGCGTTCCAGGACTGGCCGTTGACGACATAGTCCATGCCCGGCTGCGCCAGTTCGAGCCGCATGTAGCCCGAGATCGCGCCGCCCAGCGTCCCCGCCATGATCGCGAATCCGAGATAAAGCGTGCCGATCGCCTTATGGTCGGTGGTGAACAGCCAAGCCGCAATCGACCGGCACGCGCGCCTATGTTCGGTGGCGCTCATTTCGCCACCTGCGCTGATATAGTCGCGGCGCTGACCACCGGATATCGCGTTGCAGCGTCCCGCACCCAGGCGTCGAAATCAGGCTGCGCCATGGCCTCGATCGCGATCGGCATGAAGGAGTGATTCAGACCGCAGATCTGGTTGCACTGCCCGTAATAGACGCCCGGCTTCTCGACGCGTGTCCAGGTTTCGTTGAGGCGCCCGGGCATGGCGTAAATCTGTAGGCCCAGTGCCGGCATGAAGAAGGAGTGCACGACGTCCGACGATGTCACCTGAATGCGCACGACAGCGCCGACCGGGACAACCATGCGATTGTCGACCGCTAGCAGACGCGGTTCACCGGCCGGAACGGAGGCCGGCGGCAACATGATGGAATCGTATGCGAAGCCGCCATTGTCGGGATAGGAATAACGCCAGAACCACTGATGGCCGCTGGCCTTTATCGTCAACTGTGCGTCGGGAATATCGCTCTCATAGGCGAGCAGCTGGAGCGACGGGGCGGCGATCGCGCCCAGCACCAGCACCGGCGCGATCGTCCAGCCGAATTCCAGCCAGGGCATGCGCGTGACTTTTGACGCCGTGGGGTGCCGGCTCGCCCGGAAGCGCAAGAGCGCGAAACCGATCAGCATGGCGACGAGCGCGACGATGCAGACGCCGATCAGCAATATGTGGTCGTGCAGCGCAACGATCCGCTCCTTCGTCTCCGAGGCTGAGACGCCGAAACTTGTCTGCCAGTTCGCCGGCGCCTGCGCCAAGCCGTGCCGTGCGTCGAGTATCATTGCGGAGACAAAAAAGAGGAAAACAGTGCCCCGCCCGCGCATGACATTTACGCCTTCAGCAGGGAGATGAGATGCGCGCCGAGGCGCGCACTGAGCGCCGCAATGGTGAGCGTGGGCGCATTCGCCGTGATGGACGGGAAGACGGACGAGCCAACGATGTAGAGGTTTGGATGGTCGTGGCTCTTCAGGTCCCTGTCGACGACCGAGGTGAGCGGGTCATCTCCCATGCGTGTCGTGCCGCCCATGATCGCGCTGTCAGCGATCGGGCCGAGCTGCTTGATCTGCGTGGCACCGAGTGCAGCCATGAGCTTGTTCTGCACATCGCGCGCGACCGCCAGCCCGCGCGCCGTGTAATCGTCAGACTTGAAGGCGATGTTCGGCCGCGGAATGCCGATCCCGTCCATCTGATCGCTCAGCGTCACGCGATTGTCCGGATTGGGAAGCATTTCGGCAGAGCTGCCAATGATCAGCTCCCGCGCGACGTGCGAACGGACTGCCGCCTTCAGCGCATCGCCGCGCAGGCCCTGTTTGATGAAGGTCGTCGCAGCCTGGAACGGACCGACCGCCCGCGCCCAGCCCTCATTGGAAGGCGAGATGCCGATGGCCGCACGCTCGTTGCGGAAATCGCCGTCCCGAAGCTCGGCAATGCCACCGGTCGAGACCGGTCCGCGATAGGTGAACACGGGATCCCTGGTCAGTCCCTGAATGCCGACATCGATCTGCGACAGCAGATTGCGGCCGACCTGGTCGGAACTGTTCGCCACGCCCGTCGGCGCATTGTCTCCCGTCGAAAGCAGTAGCAGCTTTGGCGTCTCAATAGTATGCGCCGCGATGACCACAATTTTTCCGGTCGCGCTGCCCTCGCTGCGATCCGGGCGACGGTAACGCACTTCGGCAATGCGTTTGTCCGGACCGACGACTAGCTCGTGCACCACGGCCTGCGGCTCGACATGCGCGCTGGCGCGCTCCGCGATGGCGAGATGATGCGTCGCGTCGTACTTCGCCTGGATGGGGCAGATCGGCACGCAGCTCGCATTGCCGCAGCATTGCGGGCGGCCATCCCGCCACACCGAATTGCGCGCCTGTGGAAATGGCAACACCGAGTAGCCGAGCGCCTTGGCAGCGATGCCGACCTGCTTGTCGGCATAGGTCATGGGGATCGGTGGCATCGGAAACGACTTTGAGCGCGGCGCGCCGAAATCGGCGGTGTCGTCGCCCGCGACGCCGATCTCTTCCTCGGCGGCCTGATACCACGGCTCCATGTCGCCATAGGCGATAGGCCAATCGACGCCGACGCCGAACTTCGAGTGCATCTTGAAATCGTTTGGCCGGAACCGCGCGGCGAGCCCGCCCCAGTGCCACGTGGTGCCGCCGACGATCCTCGCCTGCTGTCCCCTAAAGGTGTCCGGCCCAGCCTCGACATAGTAGGCGGAGAAGTCGGATTCTTCCGGCTGCGGCGCATAGGGCTGGTCGGGGTAAGGCGAATTCTGGCCCTTCGCGGACGAGTACTGGAATCGTGTCACAGCGGTGCCGCGATCGACGCGCGGTCCCGCCTCGAGGAACAGCACGCTGAAGCCTGCTTTCGCGATAGCCGCGCCGGCAAGCGCCGCGGCTACGCCTGAACCGACAAACACGACATCGGCGGACGCCGGCGCGGTCATTCGGAAAACCGTCCGGGCGGCGGTGCGTTCGCCCACGCGCCAAAATTCGTGTCGCATCGCGTCGGCGGCTTGGTGTAACCGCAGGCATGCCAGACGAACGCATCGAGATAGGTAAGGACGCGTTCTTCCGAGCCGTGCATGATGCTACCCGTATACCAGGCTTGGATGAGCGATTCCGACAGCGGTTTCAGCCCCGCCGACGCAACCGCGCTGTCCCATTCTGTCTCGGGCTGTTCTGTCACGATCGCATGCAGTTTTCCGAGATCGGCGGCGTCAGCGGAGAATGCCTGCAGGAACAATTCCGGAAGCGTGGCGTCGCTCGGCGACATGCCCGTCAGTATGCCTGTCAATTCGCGAAACGCGCCGAGGTCGATCGCGCTGCTCAAGGCGACCTGGCTACGGGCCGCGGCGGGCAATCCGAAGAATGCGGCGAGCGTCGAGACGGCAATGAGAAGCTCGCGTCGCCGCACTGTTGCCGGCGCAGAATGATGCGGCGCCGGCTCACCTACCTGCTTGGGCAGACGCGCATCGTCACTGCCAGCCATCGGTACCCTCGAGGCGAGCCTCTGCTGAAACAACGAGGCCGCACGCTTATCTGAAGCTACGGCTCAATCTGAGCTTGGTCAATCGACCCTTTCAAGCTCAGAACAGTCGAGCCAGAGAGCTCCACATTTGAGATCAAAAGCGCCGCTTGGGCCTGACTTTGCACGCGGCGACCTATCATGCGGTGGTCGTCCTCAGGAGGGGATAGCTAAGCCGTCGGCCGGAAATAGCCGATGTCGAGCTTGCCTTGCCACCAAACATGCGGTCCGTCAGGCCCCTCCCCAGCGTTAATCATCGCGCACGTTCCCCCTGATCAGCGCGAAAATCAGCGTGGTGCGATCTCTGCGACGAGATCGTTCGTCGTCTTGACCCCCGCCAAGCCGGCGGCATGGAATTCGTTCATGACGAAGAAAGCGCCGACGCCGCGTGTCGGTGCAATCGCAACATAGAGAAACATCCCTTGCAGGCCGCCGCTCTTCTGGAGGATGAGCGGGCTATGCTCGGTGGGGAGCATGATGACCCATCCGAGACCCATGGCGTCCATCGGGCCGCCGTCATCCAGCCCCACCACCGACGCGAGCCCGTCCCGGTACAAAAAAGCCGCGTGGTTCAAAAGCCGCAGCTCGGCATCGGCCGCAGAAGGCTTGTTCTCGACATGCCAGTTCATCCAGCGCAGCAGGTCGTCCGCGGTCGAGTACAATCCACCGGCGCACTCCATGGCTGTGCTCGTCGGCACGATGGGCATGGCGCTGCCGTCGAAGTTATGGCCCTGCATCAGGCGCGGCTCGTCCTCCGGTCTTGCGTTGAAAACCGTGTCTTTCATGCCGAGAGGATCGAGGACACGCTCCCGAAGGAGCTCGGCATACGGCTTTCCAGAGACATTCGCGAGCGCCGCTCCAAGGAGGTCGTATCCGAAGTTCGAATAGAGAACGGCGGTGCCCGGCGCGAACAGCAGCGGATTGTCCTTGAGGGCGGCAATCTGCGCCTCTTTGGTGTTCGTAGAGAAGGGGTCGGAGGGGGGCGCCTCGGCCACTGGCACCTCCCGCGGAAGGCCGGAAGCTTGCGCGACGAGATCGATCAGGCGAAGGGCGCGGCCATCCTTCTCAGGGAGCGTGACGTCCCAGCCAAGGCGATCCTGCAGCCGGTCGGTGAGCTGTACCTTGCCGTCGATCGCCAGCGAGGAAAGCACACTGCCGCAGAACACCTTGCTCACGGATGCGATGCGGAACATTGTGTCGCCGTCGGGCACTTTTTCACTCCCGTCGGCAATCTTGCCGAAACCGGCCAGGGCCGTCTCGCCGTTGCGCACGGCGCCGAAGATCAGGCCAGGCACTTGGTGGAGAGATACAGGATCGTACCGTTGAACTGCACCGCTTCCGTCAGCAGCTTGTCCTCGGTATGTCCATAAGAGGGAAGGGTGACGGCTGCGATTGCCGTCAAAGCGATGGCCATAAGTCGGCGCGATCGAGACAAACGCATTGCCGAAATCCTTTGAGGAAGCTGCAGAATAAAATCTTCGGAAAAAGGGCCGCCGCGTAGTATCTTACCATCTCTCCAGAAGCAGGAGATGTCAACAGAATGAACCGAAGGGGTAATCGGCGGCGGTAGCGTAGTTTCGGCGGCTATTTGCGCTACAGTCCTGCCGTATTTCTTGTCCTTCGTCAGTTGATCGGGGCTGATCTCTTCATTAGCAAACCGACTCGCGGGTAATTTAGAAGATATGTGAAGCGCCGTCGGCAGGAGGGAGTGCTGTAGCGTCGAACAATTTACAATAGGCGGATCTGCGTCGCGCCAATCGTCGGCGTATGATGAAGACCGGGCAGAAGAGCTGTGGCGGGCCAAGGCCCTAGCTGCGCAAAAAAGACTCGCCGCTGTACCTGCCGCTTGGCCATACATCGCCTTGATGCGTGGCATTTCCCTTGCGCGCTCGGCCGCCGCCTCACACAGCCAAACGCCCCTGCTCCACCTCCGCAGCACCGGGATCCCCCGGCGCCGTCGCCCAGGCCAGTTCGACCAGCGTTACTGTCCGCCTTCCAACCCCGTCGAGCTGGCAGACGATCAGGCCTTGCTCCTCGATATAAGTCAGCAGGCGCCGGGCGCGGCGCAGCGAGTGCGAGCCGTAGGCGCGGGCGATCGCCGCGTCGCTCGGGCAGGGCCAGCCCTCCTTCGCCGCGCGGGCGATCATCATGAACACGCCCTGCATATCCTCGGGCAGCAGCGAGGCGCGCGCCGAGACGTCTTGCCAGGCGTCATCCCCTGCCATGTCGGAGCCGAGGCCGGCGCGGGCGCGCGTCAGCATGCGGCGAAAGGCGGGCAGGTCCGGCACCACCGAGGCGAGGCCTTCTATCCGGCAGCGGACCACGAACTCCTGATAAAGCACGCCGATGACCCGGAAGCCCGCGTCGGGCTGCGCCAGAACGGCGTGCAGGACACGGTCGACGCGCTCACGCCGCTCCGCCAGATCCTCGGCGCTGATCGGCGGCTCCGACGGTTCGGGGCGGATTTCCAGCGCCGCCGACTTCGCCGCCATCAGCTGATCGAGAAGGTCCGGCGACGACCGGCGCTGCGGCCGGACAGTTTCCGGCGGCGGTGCTGCCAGGATGATGGCGCGGGCGTCCTCCAATGCCGCTTCCGGCAGCGGCATCAGCCGCGGGGTGCCGTTGCGCGGACTTGTATCGGTCGGGCCGATGCGCAAGCCGAGCGGACGGCGCGACAGCGCCGGGCCGAGCGCCATGAACTGGCCGCGCTCCAGGTCGCGAAAAGCCTCCGCCTGTCGCCGCTCCATGCCCAAAAGGTCGGCGGCGCGCGCCATGTCGATGTCGAGAAAGGTCCGCCCCATGAGGAAATTGGAAGCCTCGGCGGCGACGTTCTTGGCGAGCTTGGCCAGCCGCTGGGTTGCGATGATACCGGCAAGCCCGCGTTTGCGGCCACGGCACATCAAATTGGTCATAGCGCCGAGCGAGAGTTTGCGCGCCTCGTCGGAAACCTCGCCGGCCACTGCCGGCGCGAACAGCTGCGCCTCGTCCACCACCACCAGCATCGGATACCAGTGGTCGCGGGCGACCTCGAAAACCCGCCGAGGAAGGCGGCGGCGCGCCGCATCTGGTTCTCAGCGTCGAGCCCCTCGAGATTGAGAACCGTCGAGACGCGGTGGATGCGAGCCCGCTCGCCGGCGCTCTGCAGGCCGCGCTCGGTATGCTCCTCGGCGTCGATCACCAAATGGCCGAAACGGTCGCCCAGCGAGACGAAGTCGCCTTCGGGGTCGATGATGGTCTGCTGCACCCAGGGCGCACTCTGCTCCAGCAGCCGGCGCAGCAGATGGGATTTGCCGGAGCCCGAATTGCCCTGCACCAGCAGGCGCGTCGCCAGCAGCTCCTCAAGATCCAGTGCCGCCGGAGCGCCTGCGGTCGTGTGGCCCATCTCGATCGCAACGGTCATGTCTCGACTCTCCTTGAGGAGAGGGCTTATCAACCGCATCACAGCCCGTCGAGCGCCGATGGCCGGCGGCTCGGTGTTGCGCACAGCTCGACGCGGCGCGCGGCGTCAGTTCGTTGACGTAAGCATCACAGGCGCGAGGGGCTGCCGTCTGATCAGGATGATGGCGAAAAAAGCCAGTATGCCGAGCATGCCTGCTGCAGCGGTGAACCAGAGCGATGGCTGGACGCCCAAGCCTGCCATCGCCATCGCAAGGGCAAATGGCGCAAGGACTGAAGAGAACTGACGCGCGGCCGTCACCCAGCCGAGCCGGGCGCCGTAGCGCTCCCGTCCGAACAGTTCCAGCGGCAGCGTGCCGCCGACGATGCTGGCGAGGCCCGAGCCCAATCCAAACAGGATGACGAAGGCGATGGCGCCGGCCACCGACGGTGTCGTCGCCAGCAGGACGACAAGGCCGAGCGGCAACAATGTCGCGCCGATCACCGCGAGCCAGGTCTGCGCAAGCCGGCCGCCGAACAGCATGTTGATCAGCCGGCTTGCCACCTGGGACGGGCCGAAAAGCGTGGTGACGACAAGCCCGGCGGAGCCAAGCCCGAGCGCCGCCGTCAGCGGCACCATGTGAACGAGGATCGACGACAGCACGAAACCCTCGATCGCGAAGCCGCCAAGCATGAGCAGAAACACTCTGCTGCGGTCGCGCGCGGTGAAGGCAACCGGTCCACCCGCCGGGCCGGCGGCAGCAGGTGTCGCCGAAGCGTTTTTGTCCGCCCGACGCGACAGCCGCGCCAGCCAGGCATGGATGGGCAGGCAGATGGCGACATTGATGAACGCAAAGGCCAGATAGACCTCGCGCCAGCTCAGGTATTCGTGCAGTGCTGCCGTCAGCGGCCAGAACAGGGTGGCGAAGCCGGCGATCAGCGTCAGATGGGTGATGCTGCGCTGCGCCCTGGCGCCGCCGATCTGGACGATCGCGACAAAAGCGGCGCTATAGAGCACGAAGGCGGACGCCAGCTCCATCGCCATCAGCGCCAGCACGAAGCTCACCCGGCCGGGTGCTATCGCGCAAGCGACAAGCGCTGCTGCGGCCGCAAGCGAGCCAAAGGCCATCACCCGGCCGGCGCCGAAACGATCGGCCCAGCGCCCGGCTGTCGGCGCAAACAGGCCACCCGCCAGCAGCGACGCCGACAGGGCGCCGAAAACCCATTGTTCCGGCCAGGCAAACTCGAGCGCGATCGACGGCACCAGGATGCCAAAACTGTAATAGAGCGTGCCGTAGCCGATGATCTGCGTCAGCCCCAACGCCCAGAGTGCGGCAGCCGGGATTTTCCGGTCGCTCATGGAGCGGCGATCTCGAGATCGTCGCTGCGCACTGCTGCGATCGCTTGCGTGCTGCCACAGCCGCACCCAGACTTGCCGCTCGCCTTTGCCTTGGCGTCTTCGGCACAGCAGGCATCGACAGCAGCCGGCGCCGGTCCGCCGCAGCAGCCCTGGGACAACGCGCCTGAAAGTGACACCGGCACCGTGCAGACGCCGGTTTTGGGCAACACCAGCTGCACGGCATCGGCGGCAGTCATGTCGCCGGCAAGCGCCGCGGCGACCGAGCGGACCTGCTCATAGCCGGTCAGCAGCAGGAACGTCGGCGCCCGGCCATAGCTTTTGACGCCGACCGTGTAGAAATCGGGCTCGGGGTGGCTGAGTTCGCGATGACCATGCGGCGGGACATCGCCGCAGGAGTGCTCGTTGGGATCGATGAGCGGCCCGAGCGCCTTGACGCCTTCGAGCCATGGATCGAGGTCCAGCCGCAGCTCCCGGGTCAAGGCGAGATCGGGGCGCTGCCCCGTCGCGGCGATGATCCGGTCGACGGGTCCGAGCGTGCGCAATCCGTCTTCTGTCTGGCCTTCGACCATCAGCCGGCCGTCGATCTCGCGAATGGCAACAATGGCAAAGCCCGTGACCAGCCGCACGCGTCCGCTCTCGGCAAGCTGCCGGACATCCGAGCCAAGTTCGCCGCGCGCCGGCAGGGCGTCGGCATCGCCGCCGCCGTAGATGCGGACAAGGTCGGTGCTGCGCGTCACCCATAGTGCCGAGGTGCCGGGCTCGGTTTGCGCGAGCTCCGCCAATTCCAGCAAGGCGTTGGCGGCGGAATGGCCGGCGCCGGCCACCAGTGTCGTGCGGCCCGCATAGAGGTGGCGGTCGCGGCCGAGAACATTTGGTATGCCGTAGGCGATGCGATCGCCAAGTTCCGTCTCGCCTTCGGCCGGCAAGCCGCCGGCACCGAGCGGGTTCGGCGTCTGCCAGGTGCCGGACGCATCGATGACGGCACGAGCGCTGTCCCGGCGCGTGCCGTTCGCCGTTTCGACCAGCAGCATGAACGGCCGCGTCTCCCGCGCCTTGCTCAGAACCTTGTCGGCTCCCCAGCGGGAAATGGCGACAACGCGGGCACTGGTCTCCATCGACGGCGCAAGTTCGGCAAGCTTTGCCAGCGGCGCGAGATATTGGTCGACGATTTCATCCGCTGTGGGGAACGCCTCCGGCTCGGGCATTTGCCAGCCGTGGCTCTCGAGAAGTTTTCGGGCGACCGCATCGACACAATAGCGCCATGGCGTGAAAACCCGGACATGACCCCAATCCCGAAGGTTCGAGCCGACAGAAGAACCAGCCTCGTAAACCCTAACCGGAAGGCCACGGCTGACCAGTTGGGCGGCCGCCGCCAGGCCAACAGGTCCGCCGCCGATGATAGCGATCGGGAGATCGTTTTCAGAAACCATGACACCCCTTCTATGTTTCTAGGATTATAGAAATACCAGTCAAAAAAAGAGTTACGCAGCAGCCTCGCCGACAGCAGGGCCGCATGCGGCATCGGCACAACATTCATCGGCAAGAAAGCCAAGGAGATCGTTCATCACAGGGTAATTGGCACGGCAGATCAGCGTCGTTGCCTGACGTTCCTGGGTGACCAGGCCGGTCAGGATAAGCCGGTGGAGATGATGCGACAGGGTCGACGCAGCGATGCCGAGGGCTTCCTGCAGATAACCGACCGGTCGTCCTGTTTCGCCTGCCCGCACCAGCGTGCGATAAAGATTGAGCCGCGTCGGATTGCCGAGCGCTTCGAGCTGTTTTGCTGCTTGTTCGAGTTTCATGGAAATAACGTAGCGCCGAGACAGCGCCGCGTCAATATTATTCCGAAAATTTTCGAATTAATGCATGTCGCGCAAAAGTGTGCAGCGGTTTTGCGATAACGACATGCATAAAACAAGCAGACGCACCCCCCTCAAATCGACCGCTGATTGACCCGCTTGGCAACCTCTTCGGCGCTTTCGACGCGCTCGGAATAACGATCCGTGAGATAGGCGGACCGATCACGCAGGAGCAGCGTGAACTTCACCAGCTCCTCCATCACGTCGACGATCCTGTTATAGTATGGTGACGGCTTCATGCGGCCAGCCGCGTCGAACTCGTTGAAAGCCTTGGCTACCGACGACTGGTTGGGGATGGTGACCATCCGCATCCAGCGGCCGAGGAGACGAAGCTGGTTGACGGCGTTGAAACTCTGCGAGCCGCCCGACACCTGCATCACCGCCAGCGTGCGGCCCTGCGTCGTCCTGACGCCGCCGGCCGAGAGCGGCAGCCAGTCGATCTGCGCCTTCATCACTCCGGTCATCGAGCCATGCCGCTCGGGCGAGCACCAGACCTGCGCTTCCGACCAGATCGACAGGTCTCGCAGTTCCTGGACTTTGGCGTGCTCGGCCGAGGTCGAATCCGGCAGCGGCAGGCCGGACGGATTGTAGATGCGCACCTCGGCGCCGAGGCGGCGCAAAATGCGAGCCGCCTCCTCCGTCGCGAGCCGGGAGTAGGACCGCTCGCGCAGCGAGCCGTAGAGCATCAGCACGCGAGGTTTTTGGATCGACCGCGGCACATCGAGCAGCGCCTGCAGGTCGATCGGCCGGAACTGGTCTTCGTCGACGTTCGGAAGCGAGTCTTCGGGCACCAGGTCAGGCAACGCGCTTGCCCTGCGCGTCGATGACGACCTCGCCGTCTTCCTTGGTGAACGGCCCGATATCCGGATTAGGCAGGATGTCGAGAACCGCTTCGGACGGCCGTGCAAGCATGGTGCCGAGCGGCGTCACCACGATCGGCCGGTTGATCAGGATCGGATGCGCCAGCATGAAATCGACGATCTCGTCGTCGGTCCATTTGGGGTCACCGAGATTGAGTTCGGCGTAAGGCGTACCCTTCTCGCGCAGCAATTGGCGCGGCGTCATTCCCATCGCCTTGATCAGCTCGACCAGCCGTTCGCGCGACGGCGGGTCTTTCAGATATTCGATCACCTCAGGCTCTTCGCCGGACTGCCGGATGATGGCGAGCGTGTTGCGCGAGGTGCCGCAGTCGGGGTTGTGATAGATGGTGATGGTCATTTCGCGGCTCTCATCTGTCTGATTGGCTTGGGCTCAGCGAGCAGCCATCCTGCCAAGGCCATGGCAAGCAGCGCACCCAGCAGCTCGGCGACGATGAACGCCGGCAGGTCAACTGGACGGATGCCCGCGAAGGTGTTTGACACCGCCCGCGCAATGGCGACTGCCGGATTGGCGAACGAGGTCGAGGCCGTGAACCAATAGGCCGCGGTGATGTAGAGCCCGACCAGCCAGGGGATGGCATCCGAACGGAAGCGAAGGCCGGCCAGAATAGTGAAGACCAGGCCGAAAGCAGCCACCAACTCCGCAATCCATTGTCCGTTTCCGGTCCGCACAGTTTGCGAGATCTGCAGAATCGGCAGTTCGAACATGGCGTGCGCCAGCAGCGTTCCGGCGACGCCGCCGACAATCTGGGCGACGACATAGGCCAGTGCAGCGTTGGCTTCGATTTCGCGCCGCAGCGCAAAAACCAGCGTCACCGCCGGATTGAAATGCGCCCCGGAAATCGGTCCCAGTATAGTGATCAGCACCACCAGGATCGCTCCAGTCGGAAGCGTGTTGCCGAGCAAGGAGAGACCCACATCATCCGTCAGACGATCCGCCATGATGCCGGACCCGACGACCGTCGCGACGAGCATCGCCGTGCCGAGCGCTTCCGCGACGATGCGGCGGGACAGGTCTGCCGCCATGATATCAGCCGGCCTTCGGCAGATCGCGGCCGATTTCATCGAGCCGTTTCTGCAGGGCGAGCTTGTCGATGGTGTTCATCGGCAGGCTGACGAAGATCGAGATCCGGTTGTTGAGCATGCGATAGGCTTCGGCAAAGGCCAGATGCTTTTCGGCGTCGGTGCCGTTCACGGCGGCCGGGTCGGGCACGCCCCAATGCGCGGTCATCGGCTGTCCCGGCCAGACCGGGCAGGCTTCATTGGCCGCGTTGTCGCAGACGGTGAAAACGAAATTCATCTCGGGGGCGCCAGGAGCCGCGAATTCCTGCCAGTCTTTCGAGCGGGCGAAGGACGTGTCGTGGTTGAGGGTTTTCAACAGCTGGAGCGCGTAGGGATGGACCTCTCCCTTCGGGTGCGATCCGGCCGAATAGGCCCTGAACCTGCCGGCGCCGACACGGTTGAGGATCGCTTCGGCGAGGATCGACCGTGCCGAATTGCCGGTGCACAGGAAAAGCACGTTGTATGGGTCATTCATGGGGTGGTCCTCCCTTCTAGCAGTTGCAAGTCACGGCCTGAATGACCGGCTGGCAGAGCTCCGGCGCGCCGTTACAGCAATCCTCCATGAGATAGGCAAGCAGATCGCGAAAGCCGGTCATGTCGGCAACGTAGCGGATCGTCCGGCCGTCGCGCTCGGCGCGGACCAGGCCGGCATGGTCGAGAACCTTCAGATGCGCCGACATGGTGTTCTGCACCGCACCGAGGCGCGCGGCGATCTCGCCGGCTGGCACACCGTCCGCGCCCGCCCGCACCAGCAGGCGAAACACTTCGAGCCTGGTGTCCTGACCAAGCGCTGCCAATGCGAGAAGAGCGGCGTTCTTATCCATATATCCTAAAATCCGGAACTATCGATGTATATGGCCGGTATGTGACAGACAGATGACATAGGCAAGAGGCCGGCCACTTCTGAGCCGCTGCATTCTTCGGCTGATATCACGGAATGGATCCCAGGGTCTGCGCCGCGTCGCTTCGCTCCTTGCTCCGCCCTGGGATGACGAAGTGGAGGATGATTCGGCTAATCCTAGAGGTTGGCGGTTTGCCACTGGACCGAATTGTCGACGTTCGCTGCCGGCCCAGACCTGTCAAAATCACTGTGCCGAGGAACTTAGTTGCGCAGGGCGAACGAGAATGGCGCGGTGCGGGTTATGCGGGAGCCGAGTTCCGGCGGCGGCTCCGGCACCGACGCGCCCTGTAATGCGCTGAGCGCCGCGCTATCGAGGTCTGGATCGCCAGAGGAACGAGCCAGCCGGGCGGACAGGACCCGGCCGGATCCGTCGATCGTGAAGGTCACGCTCGGACTGCCTTCAGCGCGCCGGGCCTTCGCCGCCCTTGGATAGTTTGTGTGCCGTCTTATCCATGCACGCAACCGCGAATTCCACCTGTCCGGACTCACGCCGGATCTCGCAGCCGCTGCTTTGGTCGATTTCGGGGCGGCCGCCCTGGCTGCGGATGTCGCAGCGACACTGGCCGTCGTCCGCGGCGGTGCGGCCTTTTCCTTTTTCGGACGCTTTTTGGCTTCTTTGACAGGCTTCTTCGCCTTGACCTCAGCCGGCTCCTTTACCTCAGTCTTTGCCTGTTTCTTTGGCTTGGCCTCGACGGGTTTGTCGACCGGTTTCGGCTGCGGCAGCGGAACGACCACTTCCGGCGTGACGGCTTCGGCAATTTCGGGCACGACCTCCTCGAGCGGCGGCTGGTCGACCCGTTCGGCCACTGTCGGCGGGGTCGGCTCGACCGTGTCGGCCGGAGCGGCCTCCGATGGCTCGGTGACCGGCTCGGCCTGCTCGACGGGTGGTTCGGGCGGAGGCTCCGTTTCGGTTATCTCGGGCTCCTCGGCCGGGCCCGGCTGATCGGGCGCTATCTCATCCGATATCGGCGCCGGCTCGGCCGGCGTGAGCGCCATTGGCGACAGCTCGATCACCTGCGCCTGCGGCGGCCCGCCATCGGGCTCGGCCGGGCGCCAGCTCTGCATCGCATAGCCGACCGCGGCATGCGCCATCAGGACCAGCGCAGCCGCGCCCGCCCACCAGGCGATCTCGCGCGCGCCGAAACGCCGCTGATCGGCCATCGGCAGGGCGGCCGCCGGCGACATTATTGGCCGGTTCCGACTTGCGGCGCCGCGGCATCGCCGGGCGCTGTCTCGAGGCCAACCAGCGCGATCTTCAGATAGCCGGCGCCGCGCAAAAGGTTCATCACCTCCATCAGCTCGCCGTAGCCGACCGCCTTGTCGGCGCGCAGGAAGATGCGCGTCTGCCTGTCGCCTTTTGTCCTGCCGACCAGCGCGGCGGCGAAGGCTGCGCGCGGCACGCTGTCGTTGCCGATCGCCAGGCTGAGATCGTTCTTCAGCGTCAGGAACAGCGGCGTCTCCGGTCGAGGCGCAGGCGTTGCGGTCGAGCCCGGCAGGTCGACATTGACATCCACGGTCGCCAGCGGCGCCGCGACCATGAAGATGATCAGCAGAACCAGGATCACGTCGATGAACGGCGTGACGTTGATCTCGTGATTTTCCTCGAGATCGCCGTCGATGTTCTCTCGAATTCTAGCCGCCATGGCGTCGCTCCGTGTTCATTCCGCGGCCATCTGCTTTGCCGGCGCGACCGTGCGGAAATCCAGATCCCGGCTGACCAGCCGCTCGACCCCTGCCGACGCATCGGCAAGGATCTGCCTGTAGCCGGCTATCGATCGCGCGAAGACGTTGTAGATGACCACCGCCGGGATCGCCGCGACAAGGCCCATCGCCGTGGCCAGCAAGGCTTCCGCAATGCCCGGGGCAACGACGGCGAGGTTGGTGGTCTGCGCCTGCGAGATGCCGATGAAGGCGTTCATGATGCCCCAGACGGTGCCGAACAGGCCGACGAAGGGCGCGGTCGAGCCGATTGTCGCCAGCACGCCGGTGCCGCGCGACATGCGCCGCGCCGCCGCCGCCTCGATGCGCGACAGGCGCGAGGTGACCCGTTCCTTCAGCCCGTCGCCGGACACATGGTCGAGCGAGCCGGCCGAAAGCGCGGTCTCTTCCTCGGCTGCCCGCACCAGCAGGGCGCCAGGACCGTTATTATGGCCAAGCGCGCGCCCGGCCTGGTTCAACGTCGCGGCATTGCCGATCGCTTGTGCCGCGCGGCGGGCGCGCAGCTTGCCGCCTAGGATCTCCAGCGATTTGGCCAGCCATATCGTCCAGGTGACGAAGGACGCAAAAGCCAACCCGATCATCNCCGCTTTCACGACGATGTCGGCCGCCATGAACATGCCCGATGGCGACAGGTCACGCGGCAGGGTCAGGGACGTTGCCGTCGAAGGGCCAGTCTCGGTAGGCGTTGTCTCGATAGGTGTTGTCACGCCGGGCTGCGTCGCCGGTGGCGCGGCGGCGTCTGGCGCAGCCTGCCCAGGCACTGGAGCCGGCGCCTCGATCGCCGGGGCCGCGCCCGGTTGCTCCTGGGCGGCTGCCTCCGGTTGCTCCTGGGCGGCTGCGCCGCCGGCCGACAGGATGGCGGATGCGAGCAACGCCGCGAACAAACCATGTCTGGACAAGGGCTTCTTCCTTATTCTCACGGTGGCCTCATTGCACATAGCCGATGGGCTGGCCGGTGACGGGGTGCGCAAACACGCCCATCTCGACACCGAAAATTCCTTTGAGCACGTCGCCCTGCATGATCTGGTCCGGCGTGCCGCGCGTCAGCAGCCTGCCGTCCTTCAGCGCGATCAATTCGTCGCAGTAGCGCGCCGCCATGTTGGGATCGTGCAGCACGACGACGACGCACAGGTCGCGCTTGCAGCTGAGGTCCCTGACCAGCCCCAGCACCTCGACCTGATGGGCGNCCAGCATGGCCAGCCATGCGCGCTGGCGCTCGCCGCCGGATAATTCGTCGACCAGCCGGTCGGTGAAGTCAGCCATATCGGTCAGGACAAGCGCCTCCTCGACATGGCGCCTGTCCTCATGCCCGAAACGACCGAGCGCGCCATGCCAGGGATAGCGGCCGAGCGTCGCCAGTTCGCGCACCGTCAGGCCGGTCGCCGCCGGCGTCGTCTGCGGCAGATAGGCGAGCGCGCGCGCCAGTTCGCGCGCGCCCCACTGCACCAGCGGCCGCTGCGCGAAGGTTATGCCGCCCGAGCTTGCCGGCTGCTGGCGCGCCAGGAGCTTGATCAGCGTCGACTTGCCCGAGCCGTTGTGCCCGATCAGCCCATAGACGCGCGAGCGTTGCAACTCGAGTGTAACCGGACCGAGCAGCGTCCGCTCGCCGACGGCGAACCGCACCGCTTCGACATGGAAGGCAGTCTGGGCATGAATTCCTGCCACGGTCTGGGCCTCACTCCAGCTTTGCGCGCATTTCGAAATCCGGTTTTCGGCAATCCGGTTTGCGGGCGCCGATGTCCGGTTGACTATGAAACATGAGTTTAATAGTCAACAATGAAGATGACTTTTGAGTCAACAAAATGTCGTGACGCGCCGGATTTGCGTCGAAACACGAAATGTGGAGCGCGCCGAGATGGTCGTTGGTTCAGGTCGCGGAAGAACTCAAAGCGAAGTGACTGCGCGCCGAAACCTGCTGGTCGCGGCGATGTCGCTGCCGGTGCTGCTTGGCGGCGGTCACGCCGTCGCGCAGGAGGCGACCACCACTCTCGACCCGATCAATATTCAGGAACGCGTCGAAAGCGCCTTTGGGACGGTCGACGGCTATGTCGCCACCCAGGGCTCCACCGCTACCAAGACCGAAACACCGCTGATCGAGACGCCGCAGTCGATATCGGTCATCACCAAAGACCAGATGGAAGCGCAGGCGGTGGACAGCCTGAACAGCGCGCTGCGGTATACGCCAGGCGCAACCGGCAATCTCTACGGCACCGACAATCGTGGCCACGGCTTGCAGATACGCGGCATTTCGAACTCCAGCGGCGTCTTCTACAAGGACGGGCTGCAGCTCAAGGAAAGCAATTTCACGCTGTTCACGGCGCTCGATTCCTACGGTGCCGAACGCTACGAAATCCTGCGCGGGCCGGCATCGGTTCTTTACGGCCAGGCAAGTCCTGGCGGCATCATCAACTATGTCAGCAAGCGTCCGACCGAGGAGAACCTCCGCGAGGTTGAGCTCGGCGCCGGAAGCTTCGACCGCTATGAAGGAAAGTTCGACTTCAGCGGGGCTGTCAACGCCGACAAGTCGCTGCTGTTCCGCCTCACCGGCGCCGCCCACACCGGCGATACGCAGACAGACTTCGTCGAGGACGACCGCATCTTCATCGCGCCGGCGCTGACCTGGCAGCCCGATGCCGATACCAGCCTGACCATCCTCGCCAACTATCAGCGCGACCGGTCCGGCTGGGCGATGCAGTATCTGCCGGCATACGGCACGATCAGGCCGGGCAGGGACGGAAAATACCTGCCGAACAGCATGTTCGTCGGCGAACCGGGCTTCGACACCTACGACAACGACCAGGCGTCGATCGGTTACGAGTTGGATCACCGCCTCAACGAGACGTGGCAGGTTCGCCAGCATGCCCGCTACGTCTATCTGAAGCACTATGAGGAAGGCGTCTTCGGCGGCGGGCTTCTGAATGATGAGGGCGATTATTCCCGCTATGCCGATGCCGGCGGCAGCAGGCTCAGCGGCGTGACCATCGACAACCAGGCGCAGGCCGATTTCGACACCGGGCCGCTCGCCCACACGCTGCTTCTCGGCCTCGACTACAAGCGCTACACCTACCGCGACTATGCCGCCAGCAACGATATGACCGACGATGATTTCAACATATTCGACCCGGCCTATGGCTACCCGGTCGGCGAAATGACGCCCTATACCGACACCGACACCACCCAATCGCAGGTCGGCCTCTACGCACAGGACCAGATCAAGCTGGGCAACTGGCGACTGACGCTGGGCGGCCGCCAGGACTGGGCCGACGCGAAAGTCCACGACAATCTGGCCGGCGCTTTCGGTCCCCGCCAGAAGGACGACGCCTTCACCAGCCGCGCCGGTCTGCTTTATCTCGCCGACAATGGCCTTGCCCCTTATGTCAGCTATTCCGAATCGTTCCAGCCGGTGTCCGGCCCCGACAGCAACGGCAATCCGCTCGTGCCCGAAACCGGCAAGCAGTACGAGGTCGGGCTGAAATACCAGCCGGTCGGCTGGAACGCCTTCGTCACCGTTTCGGCGTTCGACCTGGCCCGGCAGAATGTCGTACGCTATGGCGGTGTTGGCGCGCCCAACGACATCTTCCAGACCGGCGAGATCAGGTCGCGCGGCATCGAGCTGGAAGCTGTTGCGAGCCTCGATTCAGGCTTCGATTTCCGGGCGGCCTATACATATCTCGACACCGAGATCACCAAGGCCACCTCGATCACCGTCGATGACGATAGTGGCGAGACAATCAGCGATGAGGGCAACACCCCATTCGGCGTGCCGGAGCATGCGGCCTCGCTGTGGGCGAATTACACCGTCGGCAGCGGCAAATTGGAAGGCTTCGGGCTCGGCGCCGGCATCCGCTATGTCGGCTCGACCTTCGGCGACGACGCCAACACTTTCAAAGTGCCGGCAGTCACGCTTGTCGATGCCGCACTCCACTACGAATGGAGGAACGCCGAGCTGAACCTCAATGTCAGCAATCTGTTCGACAAGCGCTATGTCGCCTCCTGCTACGCGGAAAGCTTCGGCTGCTTTTATGGCGAGGGTCGCCGGATCAACGGCTCGGTGAAGTACACATGGTGACCCGCGCGTGCAGGCCCGGACCCAATTGGCGCCACTGACGCGGCGCCGGTGCCTGGCCGGCCTGGCCGCGACGAGCCTAGGCCTGCGCGGCGGCCCGGCGCATGCCGCTCCGCCGCCGCGCATCGCCTGCCTCGAATGGACCTCGGCCGAGATGGTCATCTCGCTCGGGATCGGCCCGGTGGCGGTCGCCGACTCAAAAGGTTACCGCGACTGGGTCGCGGGACCGGCTCTTCCTGCCGGCTGCCTCGATCTCGGCTCGCGCGGCGAGCCCAATCTCGAACTGCTCCTCGAACTCAAGCCCGACCTTATCACCGGTGCCTATGGCTATGGGCTGGACGAATCTCCGTTCAGGCGGATCGCGCCGCTGCATACGGTGCCCTTCTACGATGGCACCGAAGCGCCTTATCGCCAGGCCGAGAATGAGACGCTGAAACTTGGCTCAAAACTCGGCCGCGAGGCTGAAGCTCAGCGCCTCATCCAGGCGACGGCGGCGGCCATCGCCCAGATCAGGGCACGTTTTTCACAACGGGCAAAACAGCCGCTCGCGGTGATCAGCATGTTCGACGACCGTCACGTCCGTGTCTACGGCAAGGGCAGTCTGTTCCAGGACGTGCTCGACAGGTTGAGCCTCACCAACGCCTGGACGGCGCTGACCGATAGCTGGGGCTTTTCCATGCTGGGCATCGAAGAGCTGGTTGCGATCGGCGAGGCCCGCGTGATTTCCCTCGATCCGATCCCGCCGCATGTGAAGATCAGGATCGACCAGAGCAGCCTCTGGGCGAACCTTCCCTGTGTCAAGGCCGGCAACGTCAGGACAATCCCGCCGGTATGGCCGTTCGGCGGGCTGGCCGCCGCTGCCCGTTTTGCGACGGTTTTGGCCCGGGCATGACCATCATGCAGTCCACGGCCAGCCATCGTGCTCGTTTCAAGGCAGGGATGCTCGTCGCCCTCGTCGGCCTGCCGGCGGTGCTCGCCGCCTATCTCACCGCTGCCGGGCTTTTGCGCCTGTTGCCCGCCGACATGTGGTGGCAGTCGCTCGTGGCGACCGACTTTTCCGATCCGCGGCAGCTGCTTTACCGGCATTCCTTCCTGCCGCGCCTGGCGATCAGCCTGCTGGCCGGCGCGGCGCTCGGCCTGACCGGCGCGCTGCTCCAGCAGCTGCTGCGCAATCCGCTCGCCGAGCCGACGACCATCGGCACCAATGCAGGCGCCACCGTCGCCCTGACGATCGCCACGCTCTACGCGCCGTGGCTGCTGGAGCAAGGTCGCGAATGGATGGCGCTCGCCGGCGGCGCCCTGTCGACGCTGGCGGTTTTGGCTCTGGCCCGGGGCCGGAGTTTCTCGCCGGTCGCGATCATCATTTCCGGCCTGGTGGTCAGCCTCACATGCAGTTCGGCGAGCGCCCTGCTGATGGCGGCCAACCGCGAATATTCCGAGGAACTCTTCATCTGGCAGAGCGGTTCGCTGATCCAGAACGGCGATGCCGTAGTGCTCGGGTTCGCGCCATGGCTGGCGATGGCCGGCATTGCCGCCTTCCTTCTGCTCCGGCCGCTGCGGCTTCTCGACCTGAGCGACGAGGGAGCCGAAAGCCTCGGAACGAATCCCGCGATGACACGGCTGGCCGGGATGACCGTCGCCGTCGCTCTGAGCAGCATGGTGGTCGCAGCCGTCGGCGTCATCAGCTTCGTGGCGCTTGCGGCGCCGGCGCTGGTCAGGCTCGCCGGCGCACGGACCCTGCGCCAGCGCATGATCTGGGCGCCGCTTGCGGGCGCCATGCTGTTGTGGCTGACCGACCGGCTGGTGCAGGTCCTGCCGTTTACCTCCGAAATCCCGGCAGGCGTGGCGACTGCTTTCCTCGGTGCGCCGCTGCTGTTTCTTCTCCTGCCGAAATTGCGCACCAGCCCGGATCGGGACGGCACCATGCTGGCTTCCGTGCGCAGGCGCAGCGGGTGGCCCTGTCTGCTGCTCGGGCTCGTCGCGATGGCGCTTCTTCTCTGCGCCGCGCTTGTCATCGGGCGAGGCGCGACCGGCTGGCACGTGGCCTCGGCCGCCGAACTTGCCGACCTGCTGCCGCTCAGAGCGCCTCGCATCGTCGTCGCGGTTTGCGCTGGCATGATGCTTGGCGTGGTCGGCACGCTGATGCAGCGGATGACCGGCAATCCGATGGCGGCGCCCGAGGTGCTGGGTATCTCAGGCGGCGCCTCGCTAGGCATACTGCTGCTCTTCGTCGCGACTTCTGATGTCAACCGTCCGGCGATGATCGCGGCCGGTCTCGTCGGGGCGCTGGTCAGCCTGGCGATGGTTTCGCCGACCGCCCGCCGGCAGCCCCTCGCGCCTGATCGGTTGCTGCTTTCCGGGGTCGCCGTGGCGACGATGGCGTCGGCATTCTCGGCGGTGATGCTCGCCAGCGGCGATCCTCGGCTCGATACGCTGATCGGCTGGCTGTCCGGCTCCACCTACCGAGCCACCGCCGCCGATGCCTCAATCGCTGCCGTGACGGCGACTGCTCTGCTCGCCATCGTGCCCCTCACCAGCCGCTGGCTGGAAATCCTGCCGCTTGGAGAAGCCGCCTCGCGCGGGCTCGGGCTTGGCCTGTTTCGCGTGCGGGTCGTCCTCCTGGTGCTTATCTCGGTGCCGACGACAATAGCCACGCTGGTCATCGGGCCGCTGAGCTTCGTCGGATTGATGGCGCCGCACCTGGCCCGCATGCTCGGTCTTCAACGCGCGTTGCCGCAGCTTTTCGCTTCCGCGATGCTTGGCGGGATGATGCTTGTCTCGGCCGACTGGGCCGGCCGGATGCTGATTTTCCCGTGGCAGATTCCGGCGGGTTTGCTTGCTGCCCTGGTTGGCGGGCCTTACTTCATGGTGCTGATGTGGAAAGGCCGGCAATGGCCACGCGCTTCGGGTTGGCGACCACAAAGCGCATAGCACGCGCTCAGCCGGCGCGTGCTTCGCGGATCACGCGAGGCGCAAACGCGCCGGGCTGAGGGACATCGGCCTCGCGGCGCGTCAGCGAATTGCGCAGCAGCGCGATCACCTCGCGGCCCGCCGCCGCGATGCCGCCCGGCCTGTCGACACCGACGATCATGAACTCCTCGATTCCCAGGGCAGCATAAGGAAGCAGGGAAAGCGCGACTTGTGTCGGCGGCCCGACAAATTCGACCGCCTTCTGGCAGGAAGCGTTGCCCTCCGAACGGATCCGGACGGGGAGCGCGAAACGCAGCTTGCCGGCCCGACCGTGTTCGGCGGCGGCATTGCGAACCCGCTCCATCAGTTGCCGGATCTCGTCGAGCGAACCCGGCGTCAGCTCGAAGACATCGGCATGCCGCCCGGCGACCCTGAGCGCCGTTCCGGACCGTCCGCCCATGCGGATGCTCACCCCGGCGCTACGCGGCCCCTTGCGCGGCACATAGCCGCCGCTGACGCTGTAGAAGGCGCCTTCATGGTCGAACGGCCTGTCGTTCGACCACAACCGTTTCAGCAGCACCAGATATTCATCGATGCGCTGCCAGACAACCGTATGACCGACCGGGCGTGTTTCGGCATCGTCGTCGTTCAGCGGCTCGCTGAGCATCCTGAGCGACAGCCGACCGCCGCTTTTCGCGTCGAGGGCCGCCAATTGCCGTGCCGCCACCGTCGGGTCGATCACACCAGCCCAATGCGTGAGAACGATCTCGAGCGAAGAAGTGCGGTCCAGCGCCCGGGCGGCAATATCCATATTGGTCAGCAGCCCGGCCGGATCGTCGACGACGATTTTCTGGAAACCGATGTCCTCGATCAGCGACAGCTTTGTCGCGGTTTCCGCGAAATCGTAGAAAAACGGCGCGGTTGGGTCGGCCGGGTGAGTTTTACCGGGAACATGCGTGAACTCGAACGGCATTGCCATCTCCTCCATCACGTTGGGGTCAAGCGCGCGAAAGCGCACCGGGACTCGGTTCATTCAACTCCGATATCGCGAAACGGCAGACAGCTATCCCTTTAGTCAGGCCCGATGACTCGCGGGCTCCAAAGTCAGGGAACAAAACCCAGAACGACCGCCCCGGTGAACACGAACGCAAGGGCAAAGACGAGATAGGCAAAGGCGCCCGCATAGGCCGGCCGCCAAGTCTGCTCGGAACCGAGACTTTGGCCTTTGCGGGCAGTGTGGGTGTTCTGGAAATAGGACATATCGACCTCCGTCTCGGCAGTTAATCTATTAAATCAGTAGACTTTGTCGAGTGCTATTTTCCAGCGATCCTTAGAATGTTTTTCTCCAACCTGAGCACAATTTGGTTTGTTTGCTGCTTAGCGCGGCACTTTCCGAGGCCGATCGGCTCGATGGCAAAACGCCCGGTCGTGCGGGCGGGCAGGGATGGGCGGAGCGGCCGCCTAGTTGGCGGGCGGCCTGTAAGCTTCCAGGCCGAACAGCATCAGCACGAGCGACACAAGGAAGAACCCGACCGCGACGCCGAGCGCGATCCGGGCGTAGAGTCTATAAACGTCGCCCATGATGGTGCCGAACACCCGTCGTGCCGAGGCATCGGCTGGGCGCGATTTCTCATCGAGGTAGAGCCAGACTTCGGTGTGCTTGGGATTTTTGAAGGCTGCGGTCGTGGCTTTCCACATCAGCGCCAGAACCATGGTCAGCGTGAGGAACGCGCCGGAGCGAAATGCAGACACCGGGTTGAAGGAGAATCCGACCATGACACAGCCAATGGCAAGCGAGCCGAACATGACGGCGCGCCCGATGCACCCCACAGCAACCCGCCTGATCTCATCCATCGGCGCCCTCGGCAGCAAGCTCGCCGACAATGTGCGAGCGCTGCGACCGTATCAAATCACTTTAAGGCGAATGTGCCGCCAGGACGGGTATACCTCTGGGAATTCAGCATGGGCGTGCAGGCGCGCGACTCCCCAGCGCAACTTTGCGAACGCAACAGCCTGAAATACGGCCATCGACGCGGCCGGCCGGCGCCCTCTATGTTGCATGGCAAGCCGGATCGAACCTTTCCGCACCGACAGGCGCTGCCTCGGACAGGCATTGTCTGGGCAAGACATCCGGCAGAGGAAGGCTATCGGCTATGCCGAAGGAGACGGAATTGAAGCCGCCGAGCGGCGCGACACCGCTGATAGCAATTGCGGCTGCCGCCGTCGACACCGAAACAACCGGGCCCGACGCCACCAGGGCGCGCGTGGTCCAGATTGGCGCGATCGGCATCGCGCATGGCAAGGTCGTCCGGGAAACTCAGCTCGATCTCCTCATCGATCCCGGTGAAGCAATCCCGTCCGAGGCTTCGCTCGTCCACGGCATCACCGATGCCGATGTTGACGGAGCCGGGAGCTTCCCGGATGCATGGGCGCAATTCCAGCAGTTCGTCGGCGACCGTATTCTCGTCGGACACTCGATCGGCTTCGACCTGGCGGTATTGGAGCGCGAATGCCGACGCTCCCGTTTGCCCTGGAAAAAGCCTCGGGCGCTGTGCGTCCGGCTTCTTGCAACCATAGCAAATCCCAATCTGGCAGACCATTCGCTGGAAACGATCGCCGTCTGGCTTCGCCTGGAGATAGCTGGCCGCCATTCGGCTCTGGGCGATGCGATTGCGGCCGGAGACATCTTTGCCGCGTTGATTCCGGAGTTGCGCAAACGCAACATCCGAACACTTGGAGAGGCCGAGGTTGCCTGCCTTGCCCTTTCGGACGCTCTCGAAGCCGGCCATCGCGCCGGCTGGGCCGAGCCGGTGTCGCGACCCCAGGCTCCGGCGTTTCAGCCGGTTGATCCCTATGCCTATCGCCATCGCGTCGGCAGCCTCATGAGCAGCCCGCCAGTCGTGGTGAAGTCGACCAAACCGACAAGGCAGGTCATCGACCTCATGGTCAAGCGCAAGATCAGCTCGGTCCTCGTGTCCGAGCGTGGAACGCCGGATCAAGCGATTGAGGCGTATGGCATCGTTACCGAGCGTGACCTGCTGCGCCGCATATCGTCCGACGCCGAGCGGGCTTTTGACATGCCGGTCGGAAAAATCGCGACGCGACCGCTGATAAGCATCCGCGCCGCCGCCTTCGCTTATCGGGCGATCGGCCGCATGGATCGGCTGAAGGTCCGCCACCTCGCCGTCCGCGACGAAGGCGGCATGCTGGTCGGCGTGCTTTCGGCGCGCGACCTGCTGAGGCTTCGCGCCGCCGCTGCCATCGATCTCGACGACACGATCGAACATGCCAGGGATGCCGCCGAACTGGCGGCCAGCTGGTCGATGCTGCCGGGCGTGGTACGATCGCTCATCGGCGAAGCAATCGACCCGCGCGTGGTGGCGGAAATCATCAGCGACGAACTTTGCTCGCTTACCCGCCGCGCCGCGGTGCTTGCCGAACAGCAGATGCAGATCGAAGGTCACGGCCCGCCGCCCTGCGCCTACGCCGTGCTTGTGCTCGGCTCGGGCGGCCGTGGCGAAAGCCTGATGGCCCCCGACCAGGACAACGCAATCGTCTTTGCAGATGGCGAGCCGGATGGGCCCGAAGATCGCTGGTTCAAGAATCTCGGCGCCAAGCTCGCCGACATGCTCGACATCTCAGGCGTGCCGTATTGCAAAGGCGGTGTAATGGCCTCGAATGCCGCATTCCGCGGAAGCCTCGACACCTGGAAGCGGCGCGTCGAGGATTGGGTTCGCCGTCTGCGGCCTCAGGACCTGCTCAACGTCGATATCGTCTACGACCTGCGGCCGGTGCATGGCGACACCACGCTGGCCGCGCAGTTCGTCGAATATGCCTATGACCGTGCCCACGCCGAGCCGGTGTTCGCGAAGCTGCTCGGCGAGCAGATGACGACCGGCAATCCCTTCACTGTCTTTGGCGGCCTTCAGCTTGAAAATGGCCGGCTGGACATCAAGAAGCATGGCCTTTTTCCAATCGTCGCGACCGCACGCACGCTCGCAATTCGCCACGGCATCCGCGAGCGGAGCACGCGTGCCCGGCTCGAGCGACTGATCGCGCTGGATATTGGCGGCGGGCCCGACATGAAGGCGATGCTGGCCGGCCACGCCATGCTGATCGGCTTGGTGCTCGCTCAGCAGACGCGTGACATCTACGCCGGTATACCGGTATCCAACCGCGTCGAGATCAATGCGCTGGCGCGCGAGCAGCAGGCACAGCTCAAGAGCCTCATCAAGCGCCTTCAGTCGGCACCCGACCTGGTGCGGGACCTGATGTTCGCATCGCCGGCGACGCTCGGACAGTAAACAAACTCAGCTGCGCGCGGCGCCAAGCAGTTGGTCGACGAGGGCGCTGCGGTCGGCCTGCACCAGGAAATCCTCATGCGCGCGCAGCAGATTCATTCTCAGGAAGTTGAAGATATAGTCGTAATCGTTGGTCAGCAGATTGGGGTGGATCGGTACCATCTCGAAAACCGTTCGCGCCAGCGGCTCGGGGATCTCGCGCACCGGCCGCGGCGGGCCGATCTGGGTGGCGGCGAGGCGCTGGCGGGTGAGCTCGGCGGCGTCCTCCCAGAAAGTGGGGGGCGAGCCCGCCGGAACGGCATATTTGGAGAAGCTTGCCAGGGCGACTTTTTCCAGCGCCGCCGGCAGGCCCCGCTGGCGCAAGCCGGCGGGTTCACGCAGCGCACCCTCCACCATTTCCGCCACCATCGCGTAACACGCAGGATAGGCGCGCCAGCGCGAATGGTTGAGCGCCGCCTGGAACTCCTTCTCGCTGAACAGCTTCTGCCAGTATACCCCTGCCCTGACGCGGCAGAACTCGACGATGCTTTTCTGCGCCAGGAAGGCGGCCCGCGAATCCATGAAGTCAGCCAGTTCGCCGACGCGGCCGATCGGCTGCGGCTTGCGCAGGAACGCGGGCAACAGGTCGTTCAGCAGGCCCATGGCGCTCTCCCTTCGGTTCCAACCGTTGACCGTTTAGCCTCCGCGATGCCGCACCGCCAGCCCTCTTGCCGATTCAAGTCCTCTCACCGATTCTCCAGTCCTTTCACCGATTCTAAAGTCGTATGAACAGCCGCGACAAAAAGTGATACTCCTCCACAGTTACGGTCGGCTGATTCTATGCTTGGCCGCGACATATGCCGGAGGGCTTCCGCGTCAGCGGAAGAGGCAAGCTTTAAACGGCGCCTTGCGGTCGAGACGGTTCGCAAGCTGCCAACCTAGGGAGGGTTCAACGCTATGGCGACGCCAGACCGCATAAGTTATTGGAACAAGACCAAGAGCCTCATGTTCGTCATGCTCGGCCTATGGGTGTTCTTCGGTTACGTCATCCACATGTTCGTGGAGCAACTCAACACCATCGTCATTTTTGGCTTTCCGCTCGGCTTCTACATGGCCGCTCAGGGTTCGCTCATCGCCTTCGTCGTCATGCTGTTCTGGTTCGCACGGCGCCAGAACGCGATCGACGAAGAGCATGGCGTCCATGAAGATTGATCGGGGGAACTTCAATGGCTAACACGACATCCACCACCGCAGGCGGAGGCGACTTCACCTCCAATCTCGGCCGCATCTACGGCATCTACACCGGCGGCTTCATAGCCTTCATCATCCTGATGGCTGTCTTGAGCGCCATGGGCGTCGAGAATGTTGTCATCGGCTACCTGTTCATGGGCTTCACCATCGTCATCTACGCGGTGATCGGCGTCCTGAGCCGCACCATGCACGTTGGTGAATATTACGTCGCCGGGCGTCGCGTACCGGCGCTCTACAACGGCATGGCGACCGGCGCCGACTGGATGTCGGCGGCCTCCTTCATCGGCATGGCTGGCTCGCTCTATCTGCTCGGCTATGATGGTCTCGGCTTCGTGCTCGGCTGGACCGGCGGCTACGTGCTCGTGGCCATCCTCGTTGCGCCCTATCTGCGCAAGTTCGGCGCTTACACCGTTCCCGACTTCCTGTCGGCGCGCTACGGCGGCAATCTTGCCCGCTTCATCGGCGTGATCGTTCTGTTCTCCTGTTCATTTACCTATGTGGTCGCGCAGATTTTCGGCACCGGGCTGATCTCGGCCCGCTTCCTTGGCATCGACTTCAACGTCGCGGTCTATGTCGGACTGGCCGGCATCCTGGTGTGCTCCATGTTGGGCGGCATGCGCGCCGTCACCTGGACGCAGGTCGCCCAGTACATCGTGCTGATCATCGCCTATCTCATCCCTGTCATCTGGATGTCGACGGTGAAAACCGGCGTGCCGATCCCACAACTGATGCAAGGCCAGGCGCTGGCGAACATCACCGCGCTTGAGACGGCGCAGGGCATCACGTTGCATCACATCACCCCATTTGCGCATGGCGGCTATGATGCCAAGAACTACTTTCTGCTCATCCTCTGCCTGATGGTCGGAACGGCGTCATTGCCGCACGTCCTGATGCGCTACTTCACCACCCCGTCGGTGCGTGAAGCGCGTGTCTCGGTCGCCTGGTCGCTGCTGTTCATCTTCATCCTCTACTTCACCGCGCCGGCCTATGCGGCGTTCGCCAAGTGGACGATGCTCGACCTGGTGGCGTCGGGCCTTACGCCCGAAAACATCGCCGAGAAAGCCGGATGGATGATGCGCTGGGCCGCTGCCGACAATACGCTCGTGCAGATCTGCGGCAAGGCGGCGACAGATAGCGCGGCGATCGTCGCGGCCTGCGCCGAAAAGGGCGTGACGGCACTTTCGTTTGCCGACATCAACCTCAACGCCGACATGATCGTGCTGGCGACGCCGGAAATGGCCGGCATGCCTTACGTCATCTCGGGCCTCGTCGCCGCCGGCGGTCTTGCCGCCGCGCTGTCGACGGCGGACGGCCTGCTGCTGGCCATCGCCAACGCACTCAGCCACGACATCTACTACAAGATGATCGACCAGAATGCGCCCACGTCGCGGCGCCTGATCGTGTCCCGCATCCTGCTGGTTATGGTCGCCGTGCTGGCCGCCTACGTCGCGTCGACCAAGCCGTCCGACATACTGTCGATGGTGTCGTGGGCGTTCTCGCTTGCGGCAGGCGGGCTGTTCCCGGCGCTGGTGCTCGGCGTCTGGTGGAAGCGGGCGAACTCGGCCGGTGCGGTCGCCGGCATGATCGCGGGCTTCGGCATCACCATCTTCTACCTTGTCATGACCCAGTACGGCGCCGACTTCGACAAGGCGACGCCGAATATGGAACTGTGGTGGGGCGTGAAGAACATTTCGTCGGCGGCCTTCGGTCTGCCGGTGGGCTTCGCCGTTATGATCATCGTCAGCCTTCTCACCAGGGCGCCGTCCCGGGATATGCAGGATTTCATCGAGGAAATCCGTGTGCCGCGTGGCAAGCAGATGATGGAAGAAAAGACTGCCTGATCGCGCATAGCGATCGGCGCTCAAGGCGGGGTCCGGTGACGGACCCCGCTTTCATTTTGGAGGCGTCGCTGGCATAACGCGGCGCGCCGCTGCTTGGAAACTCCCACGTGAACGATTTCTGGTCCTATTGGTATTTCCACATCCCGAACTTCGTCCTTGCCGCGGTGATGTACACGCTGATCGGGCGTCTCGTGCTCGGCCTCTTCGTGCCCGAAAGCTGGGACAACTACATCTGGCGCTTCTTCAAGACTGTCACGGACCCGTTCCTGCGGGTCGTGCGGGGCATTACGCCGTCGATCCTGACCCTGCCGGTGGTGATCGTCTTCAGCGTGCTCTGGCTTATGGCCTTGCGCGTGTTCTACCTCGTCTTTCTGATCAATTTCGGCATTGCGCCGATGGCTTCGCAGGGGGGTTGAGGCAATGGACAAAAACGCTCTTGTCCCGGTCATGGCGGTCGCCATCGTCAACGGCATCTTTTCGCCGTGGGTGCTGATGGTGTTCCTGTTCTATCCGATCTGGTATCCGGGCTGGGCGCCTCCCCTGAGCCAGATCGTCTACATGGCAAGTGCGCTGATCCTGTCGACGATGACCATCATGCTCGCCGGCGTGCCGGCCGCGCTCTATGAGCGCTGGTCGGCGCGCCCCAGGAGCATCGTCGTCGCGTCGATCTGGCTTGCCGGCACGGTTTTGCTGACGCTGCCGGCGCTGCCGAATGTGATGCGGGCGCTAAGCAGTGGCTGAGAATTCCCATCCCCGGCCTGTCAGCGTTCTTCGCGGCGGAACGGCTTGAGCAGCGCCGAAGGCGCGACGGCGTTGCGTGACATCACCGCCATGGCGACGATGGTGAAGATGAAGGGCAGCATCAGGAACGCCTCATAGGGGATATGGCCGAGCCCGCTCGCCTGCATGCGCAGTTGCAGGGCATCGACGAAGGCGAACAGCAGGGCGGCCCCTGCCGAACGCCAGGGATCCCAGCGGCCGAAGACGACGAGCGCGATCGCCACCCAGCCACGCCCGGAGACGAGGCCGAAGGTGAAGGCGTTGAACTGCACCATCGACAGGAAAGCCCCGGCCAGCCCCATCAGGGCACCGCCAAGGATCACCGCCTGGAAGCGCGTGGCGATGACGCCGACGCCGGCCGAATCGGCGGCGCGCGGATTTTCGCCGACCATGCGCACCGACAGGCCCCACGGCGTCCGATAGAGCACGAAGGCGGCAAGGGGAACGGCTGCCATCGCCATGTAGACCAGCGAAAACTGGTTGAACACCGCTGGTCCGAGCACCGGGATGTCGGAGAGAACAGGGATCGGCAGCGTTTCGAAACTCTTGATGCTGGGCGGCACCGATTGCTGGCCGAAGATCAGCCGGTAAAGGAAATAGGCGAGGCCCGACGAGAACAGCGTCACGCCGATGCCGCAGACATGCTGGCTGAGGCCGAGAGCCACCGTGAACAGCGCATGCACGGCACCCATCAGCGCACCGGTCAGCACCGCCGCAAGCACGCCGAGCCACAGGCTGCCGCTGAGGCTGGTCGCGGTGAAGCCGGTCATCGCCGACAACAGCATGATGCCTTCGATGCCGAGATTGAGCACGCCGGCCCGCTCCGAAAACATCTCGCCCAGCGTCGCGAAAGCCAAAGGCGTGGCGATGCGGATGATCGCGGCGAGGAAGCCGACCTGAAAAATCTGTTCGAGCACGACGCTCATCATGCGGCTCCGACGCGGCGGATGCGATAGGCCGTGAACAGCAGCGCCACCAGCATGGCGAGCAGCGCGGTGCCCTGGATGACGTCGCTGAGGAAGGCCGGAACGCCGGTGGCCCGCGACATCGCCTCGGCGCCGGTCATGACGGCGGCGAGGAACAGCGCCGCCGGCATCACGCCAAGCGGGTTGAGCCTCGCCAGCATGGCGACGACGATGCCGGAATAGCCATAGCCCGGCGAGATGTCGCTCATCACCTGGAAGTGGACGCCGCCGACTTCGCTGACGCCGGCAAGGCCGGCGAGCGCCCCGGACAGCAGCGCCGTCGAGATCAGCACCCGCTCGACATGGATGCCGCCATAGCGCGCGGCCTCGGGATTTTCGCCGATCACCCTGATCCTGAAGCCGAGCGTCGTGCGCGCAATCAGGAACCAGATGACCGGTGCGGCCACGAAAGCCGCCACGACGCCGAGATGCAGCCGCGTGCCTTCGAGCAGCACCGGGAAATTCGCTGAATCCTCGATCGGCGGCGAGATCGGGTAGCCGCTGAAGCTGTCTTTCCAAGGGCCTTCAATCAGTGCCATCAACGCATAGAAGATGACCGAGTTGAGCAGCAGTGAACTAACGACATCATCGACTTTGAATTTCACCCGCAGCGTCGCCGGGATCAGGGCGACCGCAGCACCTGCGGCGGCGCCGGCGAGCGCCATCAGCAGCATGGCGAGCGGCCCCGGCATCGGAATGGCGCCGACGGCACAGCTCGCCACCGCACCGGCAAGCAACTGCCCCTCGGCGCCGATATTCCAGAATTTGGCGCGGAAGGCGACCGCCACGGCAAGCCCGGTGAAGATCATCGGTGTTGCACGCACGAGCGTTTCGGTGATCGCGTAGCTGTCGCCCAGCGACGCCGCGAACATCACGCCATAGGCCTCGATCACCCCGGCGCCGGCCAGCGCGATGAGGCCGCTGCACAGCACCAATGTCGCGCCGATGGCCAGCAACGGCAGAGCCAGGTTGAACCAGGCGGGCGTTGAGGTGCGGGCTTCGAGGCGGAACATCAACCATGGCCCTCCGCCCCGGTCATCATCAGGCCGAGCCGCGCGATGGTGGCGTCGGCGCTGGCCAGCGTGCCGGCAATGCGCCCCTCATACATCACCGCGATGCGGTCGCAGAGCATCAGCAGCTCTTCGAGGTCTTCGCCGATGACGACGATGCCGCAGCCCCTGGCACGCATGTCGAGGAACTTTTCGTGGATGAAGCGCGCCGCACCAATGTCGAGGCCGCGCGTCGGCTGCGACACGATCAGCACCTTGGGGTCGAAGGCGAGCTCACGCGCCAGCAGCGCCTTTTGCAGATTGCCGCCGGACAGCGCTCCGGCCCGCGTCATCGGCCCGGGGCAGCGTATGTCATACGCCTTGATCTGCGCCTCGGCGAAGGCGCGGATCGCATCCGGCCTGAGCAGTCCGTTGCGGCTGAACGCCGCCGTGCCGATACGCGGCAGCACCATCGAATCGGCAAGCGGCAGGTTGGTGACCAGTCCCGTCGTCATCCGGTCTTCCGGGATGCGCCCGAGACCGAGCGCCTGCACCTCGCGCGGCGAGAACCGCGAGACAGCTTTGCCGGCTATCGTCATCCGGCCGGCATCGGGCGCGCGAACGCCGGAGATCACCTCGGCAAGCGCCCGCTGGCCGTTGCCCGAGACACCGGCAATGCCGAGGATCTCGCCGGCGCGCACCAAAAGCGAGACATCGCGCAGCGCCATGCCGGAATGGCGCGACGTCGAGATGCCGTCCAGGGTCAGCACCGCGGCACCCGGTGTCGACGGTCCCCTGGCCGGCGGAACGATCTCGTGGCCGCACATCAGCCGCGCCATCTCCGAGGATGTCGTGCTGGCAGGTGCGTCGACGCGCCCGGTCACGCGGCCATGCCGCAGCACGACGCAGTGATGGGTCAACGCCCTGACCTCGTTGAGCTTGTGCGAGATGAAGATGATGCCGAGACCCTGGGCAGCCATCGACCGCAGCGCCGAAAACAGCCCGTCGACCTCTGTCGGCGCCAGCACCGCCGTCGGCTCGTCGAGGATCAGCAGCCTTGCACCGCGAAACAGCGCCTTGACGATTTCGAGCCGCTGCTGCTCGCCGATCGACAGCGCCGAGACGGGAAGGTCCGGATCGAGCGTGAGGCCATGCTGGCGGCCGATCTCCGCCAGTCGCGCCAGCCCGCCGGCGCGGTCGATCCGGCCCGATTTGCCGGGAATGCCTATCAGCAGGTTTTCCAGCACCGAAAGCCGCGGCGCCAGATGAAAATGCTGGTGCACCATGCCGATGCCGGCGGCGAGCGCATCGGCCGAGCTGTTGATCGTCACCGGCCGGCCCTGAACCAGGATCTCGCCGGCGTCGGGCGCATAGGCGCCGAACAGCACGTTCATCAGCGTCGTCTTGCCGGCGCCATTTTCACCCAGCAGCCCGAGAATCTCGCCGGGTGCGACGCCAAGATCGACGGCCTCGTTCGCCATGACGGCGCCGAAGCTCTTGGAGATGCCGCGCATTTCGATGAGAGGGGCGGGCAAAGGCGAAGGTGCTCCTGGTGGGAGATGGCTCTACAACTCAGCTTTGATCGACGGGAAGCGCTGCACCCCTCTCTGGCCTGCCGGCCATCTCCCCCTCAAGGGGGGAGATTGGATGTCACTTCGGCTTTCGCAAATCGCCAACGCTGAAGCAGAGGCGCTGTCGGCGAAGTTGCCAATCTCCCCCCTTGAGGGGGAGATGGCCGGCAGGCCAGAGGGGGGTGCAGCGCCAACCCCAAAAGACTACGCTCAATCCGAAACCGGCGTGTTCTCGTCGACGACGACACGGAAATTGCCGTCGAGGATTTCGGCCTTCTTCTTCTCGACCAGCTCCTTGACGTCGGCGGGCAGCGTCTTGTCGAATTTGTGATAGGGCGCCAGAAAGGAGCCGCCCTTGGCCATGCGCGAGAAATCGCCGTAATCCTGCGCGGTGAAGACGCCGGCCTTGACCAGTTTGATCGCATGCTCGACCGTCGGATACATGTCCCAGACCGGGCCGGTGATCACCGTGTCCGGGCCGAGGTTGGACTGGTCGGACATATTGGAGATGGCGAGGATTTTCCTCTCGACCGCCGCTTCGATGACGCCGAAACGTTCGGCATAGATCACGTCGACGCCGGCGTCGATCTGGGCGATAGCCGCTTCCTTGGCCTTGGGCGGGTCGAAGAAGGAGCCGATGAATGCGACCTTCCTCTTGATGTCAGGATTGACCTCGCGGGCGCCGGCAAAGAAGGCATTGACCAGCCGGTTCACTTCCGGAATGCCCATCGCCGCAACGGCGCCGATCGTGCCTGATTTCGACATCTTTCCGGCGATCAGGCCGGAGAGATAGGCGGGCTCGTGGATCCAATTGTCGAAGACTGCAAAATTCGGTTCGGCCGGCCCGGCGCCGGAGCCGAACAGGAAGGCGACCTTCGGAAATTGCTTGGCGGTGCGGCGGGATTCGCGTTCGGCAGCGAACGCATCGCCCAGCACCAGGTCATAGCCGCCTTGCGCATATTCACGCATCACACGGCTGAAATCGGCCGTCTGCACCTTCTCCGACCATTTGTACTCGATGCCGAGTTCCTTCTCGGCCCTCTGCAGGGCGACATGGATCTGGTGGACCCATGGCTCCTCGGTCGGCGTGGCGAAGATCGCCGCCACCTTCAGCTTCTTGTCCTGCGCCAAGACCTGGCCCGGCAGCATGGCTGCCGCCAGGCCGAGCGCGCCGAGTTCCAGCAAATCGCGTCGCGAAAGTCCTTCGCGTTTCGACTGGATTTTGCTCTTCCCGTTTTCCATTGCATGCCCCTCTGATTGGCGCCGTGTCGAGCCGGCTGTTTCTTTGGATATCAGGCGAGGGAACTATGGAACGGCGTCCGACCTTTGTCCACATGGTCAAATTTGTCGCGAAGCTGCGTTGCCGCCCTCCGTCGCAAAACCACGGCGGCAGTGGATCACTTGCTCAATGCTTGATGCGATCGCGCATGGCGTACCAGAGCATGCCGAGCACATAGAGCGGGCCGCGCAGGGCGGCACCGCCGGGAAACGGCATTGGCCTCAGCGTCGAAAACAGATCGAGCCGCGACGGATCGCCGGTGATCGCCTCGGCAAGCAGCTTGCCCGACAGCGTCGACAGGATCACGCCCTTGCCTGAATAGCCATGCGCAAAATAGACCTCGCCATAGTGGCCGACATCCGGCAGGCGCGATGTCGTCACCGAGACCAGCCCGCCCCAGGCATGCTCGATGCGGCGGCCGCGCAATTGCGGAAAGGTTTTTTCCATATGCGGCCGCACGAAGCCGGCAATGTCGGCGGGCGGCGACGGCGTGTAGCGCTCGCCACCGCCGAACAGCAGGCGGCCGTCCGCCGACAGCCGGTAGTAGTTGACGACGAAGCGTGTGTCGGAAACGGCGGCATTGCTTGGGATGACGTCGCTGGTGTCGTCCAGCGGCTCGGTCGCGATGATGTAGTTGCCGACCGGCATGATGCGGCTGTTGACGCGCGGTTCGAGCCCCTGAAGCAGCGCGTCGCCGGCCAGCACGACATGCCGGGCCCGGACCGAGCCCTTGGCCGTGGAAACCCGGATGGAAGGTTCCCGCTCCAGCCGCAGCGCCACCGAATTCTCGTGGATGGTGACGCCTACCGCTGCCGCGGCGCGAGCAAGACCCAGCGTGTAGTTCAGAGGATGCATATGGCCGCCGAGCTTCTCGTACATGGCGCCGTGAAAGGGCGTGTTCACCATTTCACGCGCCCGCGCCGCCGACAGCATCTCGACCTCATGAAAGTTCATTACTGTGGCAAGGCACTCGGCCTCTTCCTCGAGATCGCGCAGGTCGGAGCCGTTTATCGCACCGGCCAGATGGCCGGTGAGCCGGAGGTTGCAATCGATGGCATGGCGCTCGATCAGGTCGAGCACCAGCCCGCGCGCCTCAAGGGCGAGATCGAAAAGCGCCCGCGCCCGTTCGGGCCCATAAAGCTTGGCCAGGCCCTTGGCGCCCTTGCGCAGGCCTGGAATGATCTGGCCGCCATTGCGCCCCGACGCCCCCCAGCCGATCTTGCCGCCTTCGAGGAGCACCACCTTCAGCCCGCGCTCGGCGGCATGAAGGGCTGCGGACAAGCCGGTGCAGCCGCCGCCGACCACCACCAGATCGGCGTCGACGTCGGCCTGCAGCGCCGCCGGATGATCAGGGGCTGGATTGGCGGTCGCGACATAGTAGGATCTGCCGATGTCCAGGCCGGAATTGAAGCCCATCATCAGACCTTGAGCAGCAGGTGGTCGCGTTCCCAGCTGGTGACGACGCTCTGGAACAGGTCGAGCTCGACGCTTTTGACGCGCAAATAGGTCTGGACGAAATCCTCGCCGAGCAAGTCCCGAACCGGACTGCAGGCGGCGAAACGGTCGAGCGCCTCCTCCATGGTTTTCGGCAGCGTGCTCTTGCTGCGATAGGCGTTGCCCGATGCCTCGGGCGAACGCGAGAGCTTTTCCTCGACGCCGAGATAGCCGCAGAGCAGCGAGCCGGCCATCGCCAGATAGGGGTTGGCATCGGCGCCGGGCAGCCGGTTTTCCACCCGCCGTGCGGCCCGCCCGCCGGCCGGCACGCGCAGGCCGCAGGAGCGATTGTCATGCGACCACTCGATGTTGGCGGGGGCGCTGTGGTTCGGCCGGATGCGGCGGAACGAATTCACGTTCGGCGCAAACAGCGGCATCACCTCCGGAATGTATTTCTGCAGGCCGCCGATGAAATGCCCGAACATCTCGGTGTCGGCATCGTCACGCCCGGCGAACAGCGTATTCCCGGCCTCGTCGATGACCGACATGTGGAGATGCATGGAGCTGCCGGCTTGTGCGGCGATCGGCTTGGCCATGAAGGTCGCATGCATGCCATTATCCTGCGCGGCCCGGCGCGTCATCCGCTTGAACAGCAGCACCTTGTCGGCCAGCGGCAGCGCGTCGCCATGCAGGAAATTGATCTCCAACTGCGCCGTGCCTGACTCATGGATCAGCGTATCGAGCGGCAGCCCGGCCTTTGCGGCATAGTCGTAGAGCCGCTGGATCACCGGCTCGAATTCCTCCAGCGCCGCCATGTCATAGGGGTGCTGCACGGTTTCGGAGCGGCCATTGCGCCCGACCGGCGCGATCAACGGCCGATCGGGATCGGGATTGGGCGCGGTCAGGTAGAATTCGAGCTCCGGCGCCACCACTGCCCGCCAGCCGCGCTGGTGATAGAGATCGAGCACGGCCCTCAACACATGACGTGGCGAGGCCATCCACGGCCGGTCGTCCATGTGAAACGCATCGGTGAAGACATAGGCCTTTTCAGCTCCAGCGCCGGGCGCAAGGCAGAGCGTCGCGACATCCGGCACCATCCGCATGTCGGGGTCCTGATAGGCGAAGCCCTCGTCGTTGGAACCGGAATAGCGGCCGTCTATGCAGACCAGGAAGGCGCTGCTCGGCAGGTAGAGCGCGCGGTCTTCGAGCGACTTCAGGAACTTGGCCGTTGGCAACGCCTTGCCGCGCAAGACGCCGTTCACGTCCGGCACCAGGCACTCGACTTCCCTGATCCCCTGCTGCTCCAGCCATCGCTTCGGATCGTCCGTCGGGGTCGTTTGCGGTGCATCCGTTGTCGTGGTGTTGAGCATCAGGTCACGTCCTTGCGAGGGCGAGAATGGCTTCGGCGGCGGCGTCAGCTCCCGGCGCCCGCGCCATGGTGGCCGCATTCTCCTTGAGGCGAAAGCGCATCTCGCCGTCGGCCATTAGGCCAAGGATAGCCTGTTCCAGTTCGTCGTCGCTCCAGCCATCGCGGCTGAGGTAGCGGCCGACGCCGGTTTCCTCGGCGCGTTGCGCATTGTCGTGCCCGTCCCAGCAATAGGGCATGATCAGCGACGGCACGCCGAAACGCAGCGCTTCGCAAAAGCTGTTGTTGCCGCCGTGATGGATGAAAAGATCGGACTTGGCGACAACCGACGGTTGCGGAAACCAGGCGTCGAGATAGACATTGTCCGGAACCGCGCGATAGCTGTCGCGCAGACCGCCGACATTGACGATGAAGCGGGCCGGAAGCCGGTCGAACACGGCGAGCATGCGCTCGATCAGCCCGACATCCATCGCGCCCAAGCTGCCGAAGCTGAGATAGACCAGCGGCCCGTCATTGCGTGGAAAGACCGGCACGTCGAACGGCCCTTCCGAACGGACGCAGCCTTCGAGATAGACGAAGCGGGCCGGGTCGAGCGGCTCGGCGCGCTGCCTGCGCACGATGGTTGGGGTCAGCAGCAGATTGAGATCGGGCGAAGCTTCGAGAAAAAGCCCCTCCGGCAAGGGCGCAAGGCCGGCGTCGGTCCGAAGCCGGTTGAACCGGTCATGTGCCGGAGCGACGGCTGCCAGGTAGCGCGCCTCGAAGGCCGCGCGACCAGGGTCGTCGGCGGCGAGACCGGACAGATAGGGCGGTACATCGGCGTCGGGCAGCTCGGTCTCGGCGCAGGAGACGACGCGCACCCATGGGCAACCGGCGGCAGCAAGTGCTGGGAACATGACGACGTTGTCGAGCACCACGGCGTCCGGCTTCAACCGGGTCAGCAATTTGCGCAGCGGCGCCTCGGCATTGACCGCGGTATCGACGATCGCTTGCCAGGTCGGGGCGACGTAGGTTTCGAGCTGGTCGATCGGGCTCAGCCTGAAATGCGGCAGATGCCGGCGCACGAAAGCCTGCCAATAGCTCTGGCGTTCGCTGTCGGTCAGCGGATCGTCGGTCGGCAACTGGTATTCCTGAAACCCGTAGTCGGCGAACACGCCGGAAAAGCCGGCGTGACAGATGAACACCGGCCGCGCACCCCTTGCGCGCAAGGCCTGCGCGATGCCGACGCAATTGAGCGCGGCACCGAAGCTCGCTTCGGGAAACAACGCGATAGTCGGGCTGGTTTTGCGCGTCACTGTTCTCGTGGTCCTCGTCAATCCGGCCGGCTGATCATGCCGAACAACGCGGGGGCGCCGCGACTGGCCGCCTGCGGTCGCTGGCTGCGGGACAATCGCAGATGGACGCGAAGCAGATCGGCTGCAACCTCATACTGCCGGCTTTCCAGTTGGTCGAGTATGGTCAGGTGCTCGCGCAGCGATTGCTTCAGCCGGAAGACGTTGACGCCGGCATAGGTCCCCGGCAGCCGGCGCAGCCTGAGATGGTCCGACAGCGCGTCGGCGACGAACCGGTTGCTGGAGCCGTCGGCGATTAGGCCGTGAAAGTCGATGTCCAGCCGCTGGAACTCTCTGATATCGAATGTGGCGTCGGGCAGCGCCAGCAGCGCCTCCATGCCCTGGCGCAAGGCTGCCGCGCGGGTCCCGTCCAGCCGAAAGCCAGGCGCCAGAATGGCGGCGGGTTCCAGCATCAGGCGGAACTCATAGCTTTCCCCTTGTGCCTCCGGATCGTCTGGCGCTCGCCTGAACAGCCAGGACTGTCCCGGTGCGCGATCCAGAAGATTTTCGTCTGTCAGTTTCTTTAGCGCTTTTAGTACTGTCCTTCGTTCGGCACTGTAGCGCCGCATCAACGCGCCGATGGTCACCGTCTGATCCAACCGACGCGCCGACCGATCGCGCAGGATCATCTCCGCGAGTTCGTCCTCCTCGGCGCTTGGCAGGTCAGCGGCAAGCGTCGCCTGCTTGGTGAGGTCAACGGCCAGCCGATAGCCGGATTCGGCTTCCCATCGCACGACGCCTTTTTCGGTGAGCAGGCGCAGCGCGGCCCGCACCGGGGTCCGCGAGACGTTGCAGAGCGAGGCGATCTGCTGTTCCGGGAGATGGGCGCCGGCCTCGAAGCCGCGCTGCCGGGCTACATCGAGAATGCGCTGCGCGAGATCAAGATGATTGGTGCGCGGGCGTCTGGCAACGGCTTGCATGGCGTTTCTCGTGAACGGGCTCGACCGCTGCGGTTTTACCAATTGCCCTTGCGGGCGCGATCGGCTGGATTTCGCGGCGATTTTCCAAATTATGGATTGACGTACTTTTTTCTGCAATAGTACTGTGGGTTCAATCGGCAATAAAAAGACCGGGGAACAGGATCGAGCGGCGGCATGGTCGCAAGCGCTGGTCCGACGATTGATTGAATTCGACGATCAACCAGAATGGGAGTCTGTCATGACCGCCACCACCCTGCGGCACCGTTCGTTAAAAACTTCCGCGATCGCGCTTGGCCTCGCTATGGCGATGTCGGCGCCGGCGGCCGCCGCCGACCTCGTCATTTCCAACTGGGACGGCTACATGGCGCCGGACGTCATGGCCGCCTTCAAAGCAGCGACCGGCGTTTCCGGCGAGGTCGTCGTTCACGCCACCAATGAGGAGATCATGGGCAAGCTCGTTGCTTCGGGCGGCAAGGGCTATGACGTGGTCTTCGTTTCCTCGCCGTTCGCAGAAGTGCTGAACAATCTCGGCCTGATCGAGACGATCGACCACGCCAAGATCCCCAATCTCGCCAATCTCTATCCTGAGGCGGCCAAGCTGCCGCACGATGTCGGCAACAATTTTTCCGTGCCTTACACCTGGGGCACCACCGGCCTCTGCTACCGCTCGGATCTGGTGAAGACCGAGCCGGCCAGCTGGAACGATCTTCTCGCCCCGTCCGAGGCGCTCAAGGGCAAGACCACGATGCTGGCGACCGACCGCTGGCTGCTTGCCGCCGGGCAGCTCGCCAAGGGCTATTCGGTCAACGAAACCGATCCGGCCAAGCTCGCCGAGGTCAAGGACCTGCTGATCTCGGCCAAGAAGACCTTGCTCGCCTATGACGACACCACCTTCTATTCGAAGCTGGTTTCGGGCGAGGCGCTGATGGTGCAGGCATGGGATGGCTGGTGCAACTATGGCATCGCCGAGAATCCGCAGATTAAATACACCATACCCAAGGAAGGCTCGGACCTGTGGGTCGATACGATGGTGGTGATGAAGGCATCGGCCAACAAGGACGCCGCCTTCCAGTTCATCAACTTCATGCTGGACGCCAAGAACCACGCCTGGGCGGCTCAGAACATCGATTACAAGGTGCCGAACAAGCCGGCTATGGAAAGCCTGCCGGCGGATTTCCTCGCCAAATTCCCAAATATGAACATGCCTGTGGCCGAACTGGTCAAGTTCGAGCAGTTGCGCGACGTCGGCGACGCCCAGCGCGACTATTCGAAGATCGTCAGCGAGATCAAGGCGGCGCAGTAATTTCGGCATCTGGAATCAGGCTTGCGTTCCTTCACGCCCCCCTCTGGCCTGCCGGCCATCTCCCCCTCAAGGGGGGAGATCGGCTGGCTTGCAGCCGCTCGCCAATCTCCGGCGCAGCACCCCCTCATCCGGCCGCTTCGCGGCCACCTTCTCCCCGCTGGGGAGAAGAGGCTGACGCCAAGGTCGGCGACCTCCTCTCCCCTCGGGGAGAGGTCGGATTGCCCCGAATTGCCCTTCGCAATTCGGTTGGCAATCCGGGTGAGGGGGCGCTTGTCCAAACACAATTTCGATGCCTTTGAGATGGCCTCAAGGCCAGAGGAGGGTGCGACATGAGATCGTTCACACCTTCTCGCTCCTCCTTGCTGATGGCGCCGGCGCTGGCCTGGCTCACCGCCTTGATGGTGGTGCCATGCGCGCTGGTGCTGGCGCTCGCCTTCTTCCGGCGCGGCATTTATGGCGGCATCGAATACAGCTTCACGCTGGAGAATTTCGGGCTGGTGCTCGACCCGCTCTATGCCGGCATCTTCCTCAATTCGGCGCGCATCGCCGGCACGGCAACGCTGATCGCGGTGGTGATCGGCTATGCCGCCGCCTATGCGATCGCGGCAGCACCGCGCCGGTGGCAGCCGGTGTTCCTGTTCTTCGCCGTCTTGCCTTTCTGGTCCAATTACCTGATCCGCACCTATGCATGGATCGTGCTGCTCAACCGCGAAGGCCTGATCACCCAGCTCTTGCGCTGGTTCGGCTATACCGGCGAGCCGCCGTCGATGCTCTATACCGAAGGCGCCGTCATCGCCGGTCTGGTCTACAATTACCTGCCTTTCGTCATCCTCGCCTGCTACGCGCCGCTGTCGCGGCTCAATCCGGAGCTGGCCGAGGCCTCGCGCGATCTCGGCGCTTCGGCCATGACCACATTTCGCCGGGTTATACTGCCGCTGACGGTGCCGGGCATCGCCGCCGGGGCGGTTTTCGTCTTCGTGCTGTCGATCGGCAATTTCGTCACGCCGGCACTGCTCGGCGGCGGCCGCTTCCAGATGATCGGCAATCTTGTCTACGACCAGTTCCTGACCGCCAATGACTGGCCGTTCGGCGCAGCGCTGGCGATGGCGCTGATCGCCATCATGCTTTTGGTGCTGACGGCGCAGGCCCTGGCTGCCGATCGCGCCGCGGGCCGTATCGCCGAAGCGAAAGGAGGCGCCGATGACTGAGCGCTCGCCCGCCACACGGCGTACGCTCTGGCTCGTGCTGACGCTCGTCTTCGCCTTCCTCTACATTCCGATCGCCGTACTGGTGGCGCTGTCGTTCAACCAAGGCGGGCTGCCGACCGTCTGGTCGGGCTTTTCGCTGAAATGGTATGCCTCGCTCGCCGGAAACGCCGCGATCCTTTCCGCCGCCCTCAACACGCTGATCGTGGCGCTGGTCTCGACAGCCATCGCCACGCTGCTCGGCACCTTGCTGGCCATCGGCGTCGAAATGCGCCGGCAGTACGGAAGCGGCCTCGAGGCGCTGATCTTTGCGCCGATGATCATTCCCGACATCGCGCTGGCGGTGGCGCTGCTCAGCTTCTTTTCTATGCTCGATTTCACGCTCGGCCTGCACACCATCATCCTCGCCCATGTCGTCTTCAACCTCGCCTTCGTCTGCTCGGTGGTGCGCGCGCGGCTAAAAAGCTTCGACTGGTCGATCGTCGAGGCCTCCGCCGATCTCGGCGCTTCCGCGCTCACCACCTTCAGGCGGGTGACATTGCCGGTCATCCTGCCTGCGGTCGTCGCCGGCGCGCTGCTCGCCTTCACCCTTTCGGTCGACGAGTTCATCATCGCCTTCTTCACCGCCGGCGCCGGCCGCGCCTCGACTACGCTGCCGATGCAGATCTATTCGATGATCCGCTTCGGCATCACGCCGGAGATCAATGCATTGGCGACCATCGTCATGGCGGTCTCAATCACCGCGCTAACCCTGTCGCAGCGGCTCAACCGCGGAGTCATCGGCCAATGAGCGAGCCCCGCACGCTGCTGGCGATCGACAAGGTGTCGAAGAACTTCGGCCGGGTGACGGCCGTCGACGGCATCTCGCTCGATATCCGCGAGAACGAGTTCTTCGCCTTGCTCGGACCTTCCGGCTGCGGCAAGACCACGCTGCTGCGCATGCTGGCCGGTTTCGAGACGCCCAATGAGGGGCGCATCCTGCTCGACGGCCGCGACATCGCGAAAACCCCGCCCAACAGGCGGCCGGTCAACCTGATGTTCCAGTCCTACGCGCTGTTTCCGCATATGAGCGTCCGGGCCAATGTTTCCTACGGCCTTGAAATGGAGCGCTTGCCGGCAAACGAAATCCGCTCCCGCGTCGACGCCATCCTGGCGACGACCGAGCTTGTCGCCTTCGCCGACCGCAAGCCGGAGCAATTGTCGGGCGGCCAGAAGCAGCGCGTCGCGCTTGCCCGGGCGCTGGTCAAGCGGCCGCGGCTGCTGCTGCTCGACGAGCCGCTCGGTGCGCTCGACAAGAAATTGCGCGGCGCCATGCAACTGGAGCTGAAGCGGCTGCAGCACGAAGTCGGCATCACCTTCGTCATCGTCACCCATGACCAGGAGGAATCGCTCGTTATGGCCGACCGCATGGCGGTGCTGAGGGACGGCAAGCTGCTGCAATGCGACACGCCGCATGCGGTCTACGAACATCCGGCCGACCGTTTCGTCGCCGACTTCATTGGCGTCATGAATTTCGTGCCGGGCAAAGCCGCCAACGATGGCGTGCTGGCAGCCAATGGTGCGCGGATATCAGGCATGGTTCCCGAAATACTTTCGCCCGGCGCTGCGGCGGTCGCTTCGGTGCGGCCCGAGCGCATCCGGCTGTTCCCGCCGCCAGAGACGGCCAACCGTGTTGCCGGCATCGTCGAGGCGCTCGCCTATCACGGGCTCGACCTGCAGCTGCATGTCCGCACCGCTCTGTCACAAAAACCGTTCCTGGTGCGCGTCACCGCCGACGCCGCCGACCGCCGCCCGGTCGCGTCGGGCGATGCGGTCGAACTCGGCTGGGATGCCGCCGACGTCAGAATTTTCGCAGATTGATTGAAGGAGAACTTTCATGGCGCAGAAGACCATCGCGTTTTTTCCGGAAGCGGCCTACGGCCCGGCGCTCAACTCCGTCGGTATCGCCCAGGCGGTCGAGGCGCGCGGCCACAGAGCGGTGTTCCTGTCGGACCCCGGCTTCGTCGACGTCTACAAGGGCTACGGCTTCGAGGCGCATCCGGTGAACCTGTCCGAGCCGATGCCGCCCGAGCAGATGGCCAAGTTCTGGGAAGACTTCATCAACGGCCACATCCCGAATTTTCGCAAATCGCCCTACGACCAGGTCGACAATTACGTGAAGGACTGCTGGACGGCGATCGTCGACAGCGCCAAATGGGCTGAGAAGGACCTGCCCGGCGTGCTTGCGACGATCAAGCCCGACGTCATCTGCGTCGACAACGTCATCCTGTTCCCGGCGATCAAGCAGTATGGCAAGCCATGGGTGCGTGTCATCTCCTGCTCGGAAAACGAGATCGAGGACGAGGACATCCCTCCGCATCTGTCCGGCTGCGGCGAGAACGACCACGCCTGCCATCAGCGCTACCGCGACCATTTCAACGCGGTAATCAAGCCGATCCATGACGACTTCAATACGTTTTTGAAAGCCAACAACGAAGCGCCGTATCCGATCGGCCAATTCTTCGAGGCCTCGCCTTACCTCAACCTGTTGCTTTATCCCGAGGCGGCAAAGTTCAAGCGCCGCCATCCGCTCGACCCGGCAAAATTCCAGTATCTGGAAGGCTGCGTGCGGCAGGAGAAGCCCTACACCGTGCCGACCTTTGCTGAGAATAATGACGGGCCGCTGCTCTACGTCTCGTTCGGCAGCCTTGGCGCCGGCGATGTCGATCTCTTGAAGCGCATCATCGCGACGCTGGCCGAGACTCGCTACCGGGCGCTGGTCAATGTCGGCGGCTACAAGGACCAATACGCGCAAGTGCCCGGCAATGTCATCGTCGAGAGCTGGTTTCCGCAGCCCTCGGTGATCCCGCAGGTCGACGCGGTTATCCACCATGGCGGCAACAACTCGTTCACCGAGTGTCTCTACTTCGGCAAGCCGGCGATCATCATGCCCTATGTCTGGGATGGCCACGACAACGCGACCCGGGTCGAGGAGACCAGCCACGGCTTCGGCATGCCGCGCTACGACTGGAGCGACGCCGAGCTGATCGCCAAGATCGAAACCTGCCTGACCGACCCGGCAATCAGGGCCAAGCTGGCGAAGACGTCGGCGCAGATGCAGGCGCAGAACGGCCCGGAGAAGGCAGCGGGGCTGCTGGAGAAACTGCTGTGACCGGGCTGATGGGTATGGCATTCCTTCGCGCCCCCGCCGTAGAGCGCGGGCACGTCAAGCACAAGCATGGCGGAGCTCCCACATGACCTCCTCCGCCCCACACCTCCACCAAGCCTCCACCCGCACCGACCTGATCGACTGGGGCGCCCAGCCCGATGCGCTGGAAGGTGCATCGCACTCCACCGGCAGGCTCGTCCACAAGGGGCCGAACAACCAGCCGGAATCCGGCATCTGGGTCTGCACGCCCGGCCGCTGGCGGCTGGCGATCCCGCGCGACGAACTGTGCCATTTCGTTGCCGGCCGCGCGACCTACCGATCGGACAACGGCGAGGTGATAGAAGTCTCCGCTGCCACGGTGGTCATGTTCCCGGCCGGCTGGACCGGCGAATGCACCGTCCACGAGACCATCCGCAACATTTACATGCTGGCCTGAAGCCAGCCACTGGAGCTTCACGACATGCCGACACCGATCATGAAATCGCCGCTTGCCCTCACCGACCTCGTCGACTGGGGCGTCATCCCCACGATGATCGAGGGCGAATCCCGTACCTCCGGCAAATTGCTGCACAAGGGGCCGGAAGGCCGCTCCGAATGCGGGCTGTGGGTCTGCACCCCAGGCAAATGGCACTGCCACGTCACCCGCGACGAATTCTGCCATTTCCTAGAGGGCCGCTGCACCTATGTCCACGAATCCGGCGAGGTGATCGAGATCGAACCCGACACCGCGGCGTTCTTTCCGCAGGACTGGAAGGGCGTCTGCACCGTCCACGAGACCATCAAGAAGGTCTACATGATCCGCTGAGCGACTTGAAAGGACGACCATGGACTTCTCACCTGACCGGCCGGCCTTCTTCGTCAATCCGGATTATCGGCCGATGACCGGCGCGGCAAAACCGGTGATCGATCCGGCGACACTGGAAACCGTCGGCGCCATCGCGACTGCAACCGACGGCGAGATCGACGCCGTGCTCACCGCTGCGGCCAGGGCGCAAGCTGCCTGGAAAAAGCTCGACGCCAAGAGCCGCGCCAGGCATCTGCATGCAGTCGCCAACGCGATCGAGGCGGCCGACTTCACCTGCTGCGCCGAGCTGATGGTGCGCGAGATGGGCAAGCCCTATCCGGAAGCAATCGGCGAGATCGCCAATTGCGCGCCGATCTTCCGCTACTACGCCGAAATGGCGCGCGACGATGCCGGCAAGATCGCCGGCACGACGCAGGCGGGTTCGTTCCAGTATGCGCGCTACGAGCCCTACGGCACGTCTGTGCACATCATGCCCTACAATTTCCCGATCCTGTTGATGTGCTGGACCGTTGCCGCCTCGCTTGCCGCCGGCAATGCCTGCGTCATCAAGCCGGCCGAAGCGACGACACTGTCGACGCTGGATTACATGACCGTGTTCCGCTCACTGCCGGAGGGCCTGGTTTCCTGCCTGCCCGGCGCGGCGGCCACGGCGCAGGCTTTGATCGCCTCCGACCGCACCCATGCGGTTGCCTTCACCGGTTCGGTCGCCGCCGGCAATGCTGTCGCCGTCGCTTGCGCCGAGCGCATGAAGCCATGCGTCATCGAGGCCGGCGGCAGCGATCCGCTGATCATCAGCCGACACGCCCCGCTCGACGTGGCGGCCGCCGGCAGCGTCACCGCCGCGTTCCATCTCACCGGCCAGGTCTGCACCTCGGCCGAACGGTTTTTCGTCGTCGATGCCGTTCATGACCGCTTTGTCGAGCTGTTTGCGCAGAAGACACGGGCGCTGCGCATCGGCAACGGCCTCGACAAGACCGAGATCGGGCCGCTGGTCAGCGAGGCGGCGCGGGCGAAAGTCATGCGGCTGGTCGACGATGCCGTGCGCAATGGTGCCAAGGCGATCACCGGCGGGCGTATTCCGCCGGCGCACAATGTCGGCTGGTTCTACGAGCCGACGATCCTGACCGGCGTCACCCCCGACATGGCGATCGTGCGCGAAGAATGTTTCGGGCCAGTCGCCGCGATCTGCCGGGTCAAGGATTTCGACGAGGCGATAGAACTTGCCAATGACAGCCCGTTCGGGCTCGGCGCCTCGGTGTTCACCACTGATCTTGCCGAGGCGCATGAGGCTGCGGAGCGGCTTGAGGCAGGGATGGTCTGGGTCAACAATCCGCTGATCGACAACGACGCACTGCCGTTCGGCGGCTGGAAGGCGTCGGGCCTCGGCCGCGAACTTGGTCGCCAGGGGCTGGATTCCTTCCGCCGCTCGAAGATGGTCATCATCGACCACAGGCCAGCGATCCAGGACTGGTGGTATCCCTATCCCGACAGCTGGTTCCGCGAATCTGGCGGGCGCAAGCACGTATGAGATGACACAGGTCAGCGCCGCCAAGGGCCGCCGCTTGCTAGCGCAGCGCTTTCTGCCCGCCGGCGGCAGTGATGACGCCGACGATGATCAGCCCGGTCAGCAACAGACGGACGCCGGCGCTGACGCCGAACGTGTTGAGCATGGTCAAAAGCAGCACCAGGAACAGGGCCGCGCCCCATACACCCGGCACATTGGCCTTGCCGCCGGCTACCGACGTGCCGCCGATGACGACGACGGCGATCGAGGCCAGCAGGTACTCATTGCCGATATCGACGTTGGCGCCGCGGAAATAGCCGGCGAGCAGCGCCCCGTCGAGGCCGCCGAGCGCGCCCGACAGCGTGTAGGTAAGAAAGCGGATGCGGCCGACATTGACGCCGGCCAGCCACGCCGCGCGGATGTTCTGGCCGATCGCCAGCACCGAACGGCCATAGATCATGCGCTGCAGCGCGAACGCAGCGCCGATGGAGAACAGCACGGTGAGGATCGCCAGCACCGGAATGCCAAGAATCTGCCAGTTGGTGAAACTGGCAAAGCCCGGCGGCGGCTTGATCTGCAAGCCGCGGCCATAGCTGATGTCGATCGACTGGATGATGAAGCTCGCCGACAGTGTGGCGATGATCGGTGGAATGCGCAGCGCCCAGATCAACAGATAATTGGCGGCGCCGATCGCCATGCCGCAGGCCAGCGCCGCCAGCAGCCCGACCGCGATCATTGAATCATTGCCGTCCATCACCTTCATGGCGACGGCGCTGGCGAGGCCGATATTGGCGGGCAGCGACAGGTCGACATTGCCGGGACCGAGCGTGATCACGAACATCTGGCCGACACCGACGATGACGGTGAAGACGGCGAGCGAAAGTGCCGCCGTGATCATGCCGCCGCCGCCATATCCGCCGGTGAAGGTGACCGTCGCCAGCCACACCAGCAGCGCGCCGATGAAGGACCAGATCCAGGGTTTGGCGAGCAGCAATCGCAACGATGCCATCCCCTCACCTCTCTTTGCGGCTGATCAGCACCCGGGCCGCCAGCACGATGATGAGGATGGCGCCGTTGGCGGCCACCTGCCAATCGGGCGGGATGTGCATGAAGGTCAGCAGCGGCGAGGCGGCGAGCGCCAGCGTCAGCGCGCCGATCACCGCGCCGATCGGCGATACCCGGCCGCCGACGAATTCGCCGCCACCGAGGATGACGCCGGCGATCGACAGCAGCGTGTAGCCATTGCCGATATTGGCATCGGCCGAGGTGGTGATGCCAATCAGGGCCATGCCGGATAAAACGCCGAACAGGCCGGTCAATGCGAACAGCACGACCTTGGTCTTGAGCAGCGACCAGCCGGCACGGCTGAGGGCCGCGGCATTGCCACCGGAGCCGCGCAGGATCACGCCATACGAGGTGCGCATCAGCCCGAAGTGGACGACCGCCGCGATCAGCAGCGCCGCAATGATCGGGAACGGGACGAAGGGCGGCTTGAAGGCCATGAGCGACAGCAGCCAGTCCGGCGCCTTGCCGCCGGGCTTCGGCAGGATGAGGATGGCCAGACCCTGCCAGACAAAACTCATGCCGAGCGTCACCACGATTGAAGGCAGGTTGCGCAGATGGATCAGCGCGCCGAGCAGCGCATAGACGCCGATCGACCCGAGAAGGATCAAGACACCGACCAGCGGCGCCTCCTTCAGCCATGTCGCCGTGACGCAGCCGACGAAACCGACGAAGGTGCCGATCGACAGGTCCAACTCGTTGCCGGCAATGACGAACATCTGCGCGATCGTCGCCAATGCGATCGGGATCGCCAGGTTGAGCATCAGGCTGAAGCCGAAATAGCTGATGGCGCGCGGGTTGAGCCAGGCGATCGCCAGCAGCACCAGCACCAGCGACATCGCAGGCAGCAGCCCGCGCAGCAGGCGCGCCCGCGCCAGCGCGCTTCGCTCGGAAGAACTCTTGGGACCGCTCTCGACGGGTGCTGCCGTCATCTCAAGCCGCATCGCCGAACGAGGACTGGATGATCTTTTCCTCGGTCAGCTCGTCGCGACCAAGCTTGGCGACGATCCGGCCGTTCTTGAAGACATAGACGTGGTGGCAATTGTCGAGCTCTTCGGTTTCCGTGGTGTACCAGAGGAAGGTACGGCCGCGGCCAGCCTCTTCGCGCACAAGGTCGTAGACCTCGAGCTTGGTGCCGATGTCGACGCCGCGCATCGGGTCGTCCATCAGCACGATCTTGGCGTCGGAACCGAGCGCCCGGGCAAACAGGGCCTTCTGCTGGTTGCCGCCGGACAGCGAGAAGATGTTGTTGTTCATGTCGGGGGTGCGGATGCCGATTTTCTTTTGCCAGAAGTCGGCGAGCTCGGCTTCGCGCCGCGGCGAGATCAGCAGGCCGTTGCGCAATCGCGCCAGCGAGCGGATGCCGATGTTTTGCGCAATCGACCATTGCGGAAAGATCCCGTCAGACTGGCGGTCGCCGGCCACCAGCGCCACCGGCGCGGTGACCTCGATGCCGGTTTTGGTGCGCGCCGCGGCTGCGAAAATCGCCAGCAGCAGATCGGTTTGGCCATGACCGGCAAGCCCGGCAAGGCCGATGATCTCGCCGGCATGCGCCACAAGTTCGTTGCCGTCCTGTTGCCGCGCTGGGCGGGCCCGGACCCGCAACGGGCCGGTCTCCGGCTTTTGGGTCGCGATTTCGGCCGCGATCTTCTCACGCGCTGCCGCTCCGCCCATGGTCGTCACCAGCCTGCCGCGATCGAAAGCCTTAGCCGCATCCGACGCGACGACCTTGCCGTCGCGCATCACCACGATGCGGTCGGCATTCCCGAGCACCTCGCCCAGAACATGCGAGATCAGAATGCAGCTCTTGCCCCCGGCGACAAAGCGCCGGACGAAACCCAGCAACTGGCCGGCCGTGTGCGCGTCGAGCGAGGATGTCGGCTCGTCGAGGATGACCAATTCGAGCGGATCCTGCGTCACCGTGAAGGCGCGCGCCACCTCGACCATCTGCCGCCTGCCGATGGAAAGGTCGCTGGCGATATCGGCGGCGGAGATGCTGTGGCCCGGAAATATCTCGTCGAGCTTGGCGGCGATCAGATCGGCCGCCTTGCGCCGCCAGCCGAGGCCGCGCAGCGCCGGGTGGTTGATTCGGGTGTTCTCGGCAACGCTGAGGTTCGGGCACAGCGACAGTTCCTGGAATACGCAGCGTATGCCGAGTTGTTGGGCGCGCGGCACCGAATAATTGTCCTCGATGCCGCCACGCACCGCGATCCGACCGCTGTCGGGCACGAGCGTGCCCGCCACCATATGCATGAGCGTCGACTTGCCCGCGCCATTGTGGCCGACGAGACCGACGCATTCGCCGGCGCCGACGTGGAAATCCACCCCGGCGAGCGCCCGGACGGCGCCGAAATGTTTTTCGGCTCCGTCCAGCCTGATGATGTCGACAGTGGCGGCGCCGACATGTTTTTCGGCTCCGTCCAGTCTGATGATGTCTACACCGGCCTCGGGCATCCCTAGCGAAATCCGGAAGACGACGCGCGCGGCATTGGATGTGCCACGCTCACTTGATGTTGGCTTTGATCGCCGCGATGGCGTCTTCCTGCGTGTATTCGTGGCTGGCGACGCCGCCCTTGGGGATGTTCGGCAGCTCGGCCTCGAAATTATCCTGGGTGAAGGCGAGGTATGGCACCAACAGGTCATGCGGCACATCGGTGCGGCCGTCGAGCACCTGCTGCGCCACCCAGAAGGCCAGCGACGACACGCCCGGCGCAATCGACGCCGACCAGGTCTGGTAGCCATCCTTGTCCTTCTGTTCCTTCCACCACTGCAATTCGTCCTGGCGGTTGCCCATGATGATGGTCGGGCGCGGTTTGCCGGCGGCGGCGAAGGCTTGTGCCGCGCCATAGCCGTCGCCGCCCTGATCGACGACGCCGACGATTTCCGGCAGCGACGGCAGGATCGTCGCGACCGCCTTCTGCGCTGTGGTCTGGTCCCAGTCGCCGGTCACCGAACCGACGATCTTGAACTCGGGATGGGCGGCGACGCCCTCCAGAATCCCGGCGTGGATGGCGTCGTCGATCGACGTGCCGGCAAGGCCGCGGATTTCCAGCAGATTGCCGCCCTCGGGATGGAACTTGGCCATCTGCTCGACTTCCTGCCTGCCCATGTCCTTGAAGTCGACGACGACGCGGTAGGCGCAGGGCTCGGTGACGATGCCGTCGAAGGAGACGACGACGATGCCGGCATCGCAGGCCTGCTTGACGGCGCCGTTGAGCGCGTCCGGCGAGGCGGCGTTGATGACGATGGCGTCATAGCCTTGCAGGATCAGGTTCTGAACCTGGGCAGCCTGGGTCGGCACTTCCTTGTCGGCCGTCGTGAAGATGTCCGCGGCGGCGACCAACCCGTCGGCGACCGCCTTCTTGGTGACGATGGCATAGCTGTCGAGCATCGCCTGCCGCCACGAATTGCCGGCATAATTGTTGGAAAAGGCGATCTTCTTGTCGCTGGTGTCGGCAAACGCGGCGCCTGATGCGAGCATCGCCGCAAGGGCACTCAAGACGAGTATCTTCTTCATCTGTTATCCTCCCATGGATTGCTGGTCGTTGTTGGCTGCTGGCGGCTGTTATGACGACCCTCGTTTCAATATTGTCAGACAAATTTAGATGGGCGCACTTGTCAACAGCGATCGATGACGGTTTGACGATCAACTTGCGGTGCAATGATTGAAAAGGCTTCGGCTCCTGGTCTAGGGATGGGGCAGGAGACCAAAATCAAGATGGCAGCGACGCCGACTGATGCGCTGGGCCCACCCGGAATTCCGGCGCGCTGGACGTCGAGCACCAAGAGCGGCGTCGGAACCGCGCTTTCGCCGGCCTGCCCTGTCTGGTTCACGATCAGCCACGGCATCCTCAACGAGGTCTATTATCCCCGCCTCGACAGCGCCTGCACCCGAGACATGGGACTGGTCGTCACCGGCCCCGGCTTCTATTTCTCGGAAGAAAAGCGCGATGCCGTGCACAGCCTCGAGCCGTTCGAGGATGGGGTGCCCGCCTACAGGCTGGTCAACACCGCCGCCACCTACCGGATCGAAAAGCGCATCGTTACGGATCCGAAACATCCTGTTTTGCTGCAGGAAATCAGCTTCACGCCGCTGAGCGGCACATACGCCGACCACCGCGTCTACGCGCTGCTGGCGCCGCATCTGGTCAACGCCGGCATGGCCAACACCGCCTGGGTCGGCGACCACGAGGGAAGGCCTGTCCTGTTTGCATCGGGACGTGGCGTTTGCCTGGCGCTCGCCTCGTCGCTGCCCTGGGGAGCATGCTCGGCCGGCTATGTCGGTGTCTCCGACGGCTGGCAGCAGCTCCGTCGTGACGGCCGGCTCGACCCGGCTTGCCGCAGGGCCGAGGACGGCAATGTCGCGCTGACCGGCGAGATCGGCTTTTCGGCTGCGAACCCGACGGCGTTGCTGGCGCTGGGTTTCGGAACGACGCCGCAAGAGGCGGCGGAAAATGCCTCGGCCAGTCTGAAGCGGGGTTTTGAGCCCGCGGCCAAATCCTTTATCGAAAAATGGCGGGAGTGGCAGGCTGGCTTGCTGCCGCTGGACCGGCATGGTGCGTGGATCAACACCTATCGTGTCAGCACGGCAGTTCTGGCAACGCATCGTTCATCCACCGGCGCGGCCGTCGCCAGCCTGTCGACCCCGTGGGGCTTCAGCAAGGGCGACGACGATATAGGCGGCTATCATCTGGTCTGGCCGCGCGACCTGGTCGAAACCGCGGGCGGTTTCCTCGCCGCCGGCGATCCGGCGCAAGCGCTTGAGATCCTCGCCTATCTCCGCTCGATCCAGCAGCCGGATGGGCATTGGCCGCAGAACGCCTGGCTCGACGGATCAGCCTATTGGCCGGGCATCCAGATGGACGAATGCGCGTTTCCGCTGCTGCTCGCAGACGCGCTGCGCCGGGCTGGGCATCTGGCAGACGCCGCGTTGCGCTCCTTCATGCCGATGGTCGAGCGCGCCGCTTCCTACGTCGTGCGCAACGGTCCGGTCACCGGCGAAGACCGCTGGGAAGAGGATGCCGGCTACAGCCCGTTCACGCTGGCCGTCGAGATCGCAGCCCTGCTGGCCGCGGCCGACCTGTTCGAAACTTGCGGCAAAGCAGAGCCGGCAAATTATCTGCGGGAAACCGCCGATGTCTGGAACGACCAGATCGAGCGCTGGACCTATGTCACCGGCACTCCACTCGGCGAAGAGGTCGGCGTCGAGGGCTATTACGTCCGCATCGCGCCGCCCGACACCGCCGGCGCGGCGTCGCCGAAGGACGGCTATGTGCCGATCAAGAACCGGCCGCCGGGCGATAGCGACCGGCCGGCCGAGGCGATCGTCAGCCCGGATGCGCTGGCGCTCGTCCGCTTCGGCCTCAGGGCCGCCGACGATCCGCGCATCGTCGACACGGTCAGGGTCATCGATGCGCGGCTGCGCTGCGACCTGCCGCAGGGGCCCGTCTGGTATCGCTATACCAGCGACGGCTATGGCGAGCACGCCGACGGCGCGCCCTTCGACGGGTCCGGCCAGGGCCGGCCCTGGCCGCTGCTGGTCGGCGAGCGCGCCCATTACGAACTGGCGGCGGGCCGCAAGGACAAGGCAGCGAGCCTGTTAAAGACCCTGGAGGATTCGGCCGGGTCTGGCGGGCTGCTGCCGGAGCAGGTCTGGGATGGTCCCGACATCGCCGAACACGAACTGCGGCACGGCGGACCGTCGGGCAGCGCCATGCCTCTGGTCTGGGCGCATTCGGAGCATATCAAGCTGCTGCGCTCGCTCAATGACGGCGCCGTCTTCGACATGCCGCCGCAAGGCGTGAAGCGCTACATCGAGGACAGGACCGTGGCGCCGCGCCGGACATGGCGCTTCAATCACAAGCTCCGCGCCATGCCCGCCGGCAAGCTGCTGCGCGTCGAACTGCTGGCCCGGGCGGTGGTCGATTGGAGCAACGACGATTGGGCAACCATCCATGACGCCGCGACGATCGAGAACGCCTTCGGCATCCATCTCACGGACCTGCCCGTTGCCGATGTCCCGCCGGGCAATATGATCGTCTTTACTTTTTTCTGGCCCGATGCCGGCCGTTGGGAGAATGTCGACTTTTCCATCGGTATCGACAAGCCGGACTAGAGCATGATCCCGAACCGAAGGTCCGCGTTAGCGAAAAGTGGAAACCGGTTTTCGGAAAAGATCATGCTCCAACAATAGAGCCAGTAGATCTTCTATCCCTCAAGAAGCAGGACGAAAAACATGCAGATCGGAATGATGGGACTGGGCAGGATGGGCGCCAACATGGTGCGGCGCCTGCTGCGCGATGGCCATGAATGCGTGGTCTACGACATCAACCCGGCCAGCGTTGAAGCCCTTGTGTCGGCTGGCGCGATCGGAGCCGCTTCGATGGAGGAGTTCGTCGGCAAGCTGACCAAGCCGCGCAGCGCCTGGCTGATGCTGCCGGCGGCGATCACCAGCCGGATCGTCGATCAGGTGGCCGACCTGATGGAGCCGGGCGACATCATCGTCGACGGCGGCAATTCCTATTATCACGAGGCTGTCGACCATGCCGCGCGCCTGGCATTGAAAGGCTTGAACTATGTCGATGTCGGCACCAGCGGCGGCGTCTGGGGCCTCGAGCGCGGCTATTGCCTGATGATCGGCGGCCCCGACAGCGCGGTCCAGCATCTCGACCCGGTCTTCGCCACCCTGGCTCCAGGCGCCGATGCCGGGGTGCCCGCCCCCGGCAAGGATGCCGGAACCGCCCCGTTCGGCTATCTCCACTGCGGACCGAGCGGCGCCGGCCATTTCGTCAAGATGGTCCACAACGGCATCGAATACGGCGTCATGGCCGCCTATGCCGAGGGCATGAACATCCTGAAGTCGGCGAATGCCGGCAAGCGACAGCGGACGGCCGACGCCGAAACCAGTCCATTGGAAAACCCGCAATATTACCAGTTCGACATCGATATCGCCGAGGTAGCCGAGGTCTGGCGGCATGGCAGCGTCATCGGCTCCTGGCTGCTCGACCTCACGGCGGGCGTATTGAAGGCCGATTCGGGGCTGACGCAGTTCGGCGGACGGGTTTCGGATTCCGGCGAAGGCCGCTGGACGCTGAAGGCGGCGATCGACACCGGCGTGCCGGCGCCGGTTCTGTCCTCGGCCCTGTTCGACCGGTTCGCCTCGCAAGGCGAATCCGAATTCGCCGACAAGCTGCTGTCCGCCATGCGCTATGCCTTTGGCGGCCATGTCGAAAAGCCGAAGACCGGCTCGTGACGGGGAAGACACGCTCATGAACCAGGAACGGTCCGACACGCTGGTGCTTTTCGGGGCGACCGGCGACCTCGCCCACAAAAAAATCTTCCCGGCACTTTACGCCATGGTCGCCAAGGGAACGCTCACCGAACCGGTGATCGGCGTCGCTTTCGACGGCTGGGACCTGAAGCAGTTGCAGGCGCGGGCCCACGACGGCATCGTCAAGGCCATCGGCAAGGTCGACGAGAAGATATTCGCGAAACTTGCCTCGCTGCTTCGCTATGTCAGCGGCGACTACCGCAGCGCCGCGACATTCGAGAAGCTGAAAAGCGCGCTCGGGACCGCGCAGCACCCGCTGCACTATCTGGCGGTGCCGCCGACCATGTTCGAGACGGTCATCCAGGGCCTGGAACAGTCGGGCGCAGCCCAGGGCGCGCGCCTGATGGTGGAAAAGCCGTTCGGTCACGATCTGCAATCGGCGCGCTGGCTGAACCGGGTCCTTCACCTGGTGTTCGACGAGCAGTCGATCTTTCGCATCGACCATTATCTCGGCAAGGAGGCGATCCAGAACCTGCTCTATTTCCGCTTCGCCAATTCCTTTCTCGAGCCGATCTGGAACCGCAATTTCGTCGAGAGCGTGCAGATCACCATGGCCGAGGATTTCGGCGTCGAAGGCCGCGGCCGCTTCTACGACGAGGTCGGCTGCATCCGCGACGTCATCGAGAACCATCTGCTCAACATCCTGCTGCTGCTGGCCATGGAGCCGCCCGTTGGCCGCTCGGCCGACGATCTGATCGACGAGAAGGTGCAGGTGCTGCGGGCGATCCGGACGCTGACCAGTGACGATGTCGTGCGCGGCCAGTTCAAAGGCTATCTCAGCGAGCCGGGCGTCGCGCCGAATTCGCCGGTCGAGACCTTCGCGGCGGTGCGTTTCCTCGTCGACACCTGGCGTTGGCGGGACGTGCCCTTCTTCATCCGCGCCGGCAAATGCATGCCGGTGCACGCCACCGAGGTCATCGTGCGGCTGAAGCGGCCGCCACTCGACGTCTTCGACCCGATCAAACCCGGAGATGCGAATCACGTCCGTTTCCGCATCGACCCGCAGGTGGCGATCTCGATCGGCGCCCAGCGCAAGGCCGCTGGTGACGACATGATCGGCGAGCAGGTCGAACTCACCGCGCTCGACGACAGCAAGGGCGACATGCCGCCCTATGAGCGGCTGATCGGCGACGCCATGAACGGCAACGGCCAGTTGTTCACCCGCCAGGACGCCAGCGAGCTTGCCTGGCGGATCGTCGGCCCGGTGCTCGGCGATACCACGCCGCCACACCTCTATGAGCCGGGAGCATGGGGTCCGGCCGATGCGATGGCCGGGTTCGGACCGCCGAACGGCTGGATCAACCCGGCGAAATGAACTCGGAGGCGACGCAATGGCCAAGGCGGCGAAAAAGCAAGCACCGGACAGCGAAAAGATCGTGCTTGCGATCGATATCGGCGGCTCCCATGTCAAGATCCTCACCAGCGCCGGCGGCGAGGAGCGCAGAGCCGATTCCGGACCCGGCCTGACGCCGCAGCAGATGATCGCCGCCGCGCAGACGCTCGCCGATGGCTTGCCCTACGATGTCGTCTCGATCGGTTATCCCGGCCCGGTGCACCACAACAGGCCGCTGGCCGACCCCGCCAATCTCGGCAAGGGTTGGGTCGGATTTGACTTCGCAACGCAGTTCGGCAAGCCGGTGAAGCTGGTCAACGACGCGCTGATGCAGGCCGTCGGCAGCTATGAAGGCGGGCGCATGCTGTTCCTGGGTTTCGGAACCGGACTCGGTGCTGCGATGGTCCTCGACAACGTCGCCCAGCCGATGGAGCTCGCGCATCTTCCCTACAAGAAGGGCGGCAGCTTCGAGGACTATGTCGGCGAACGCGGCCTTGAAAAGCGCGGCAAGAAGAAATGGCGCAAACACGTCTTCGACATCGTCGAGCGGCTGCGCGCCGCCCTTCAGCCTGACTATGTGGTCATCGGCGGCGGCAATGTCGACAAACTCGACGAATTGCCTGCCGGTTGCAGGCGTGGCGACAACACACGCGCCTTCGACGGGGGATTTCGACTGTGGCGCGACAAATCCCTGATTGTCTGATATTATAGCGGTTCGGGCCCAAACCTGTTGATCTGGCCCGGCCGTTAGTATTGTTATTCAAAATAATGTGTAGCGTGGTGCGGCGTCATTGCGTTATGCAGATTTGCCGACTAGGAATTCTGCGACCCCACTAACGGAGAAAATAGATTGACCGACGACAGCAACAAAGCCCGCAAGGACATCGACCTTCTCGAGCTGACCGCTCACATCGTGTCCGCTTACGTCGAGAAGAACCGCTTGCCCGCTTCCGGCCTCGGCGATCTCATCGCCAGCGTCAGCGCGTCGATAGGTGGGCTCGGCCAGCCCGCCGTTCCGGTCGCAGCACCGCTGATCCCGGCGGTCAATCCCAAGAAATCGGTGACGCCGGATTACATCATCTGCCTCGAAGACGGCAAGAAGTTCAAATCGCTGAAGCGCCATATCGGCGTTCATTTCGGACTGACGCCGGATGCCTACCGAGCCAAATGGGGCTTGCCGGCTGACTATCCGATGGTCGCCCCGACCTATGCGGCCTCGCGCTCGCAGTTGGCGAAGGCGATCGGCCTTGGCCGCAAGGCCGCCCCGCCGGCGCCGGTCAAGAAGACCAGGAAGCCCAAGGCCACGGTCTGACGCGCTCGAAGTCGCCTTTGACGCTCGAGATTGGCGAAAGCCGTCGCGACGTCCAATCTCCCCCCTTGGGGGGGAGATGTCCGGCAGGACAAGAGGGGGCGCGGGGAGAACTCGACCTGCGCGCCTAATAACTCTTCCACCTCCGCCGAGCTGTGCAATTAGCATGGTAGCCGGAAATCCTTGATCCAGAGCCGATTTTTGCGCGCGCCTCGCACCGAACTGCGCTAAAAGCGCGGTGGTCGGACCAGCGCCCTCGTGGAAGTGCCCCGCCGGCCGACTTCCTTGCCACGGGGCCTGATTCATGACACCTCACGCACCGCCCGACCGGCGCTATGCCGCCTTCCGGCACAAACCCTTCCTGAGCTATTGGGCGGCACGCTTCCTCGCCACATTCGCCACCCAGATCGTATCCGTCGCCGTCGGCTGGCAGGTCTACGACCTGACCCGCGATCCGTTCGATCTCGGCCTTGTCGGCATTGTCCAGTTCCTGCCTTCGCTGCTGCTGGTGCTGATCACCGGGGTGGTCGCAGACCGTTTCGGCCGCCGCCTGATCATGGCGCTGATGGTGCTGCTGGAGGCGATCTGCGCGCTGGCCCTGCTGCTGCTGACGCTGCGCGGCCTTAGCGGACCGGGATTGATCTTCGGCGTGCTCGCCATGTTCGGCATCGCGCGCGCCTTCTTCGGACCGGCCGCGGCGTCGCTGTTCGCCAACCTCGTGCCGCCGGAGGATTTCGGCAACGCGATCGCCTGGAATTCGTCCGCCTGGCAGACGGCGACCATCGTCGGACCGGTTGCCGGCGGCCTGCTCTACGGGCTCTCGGCGCAAGCGGCATACGGCACCGCTGCCGTTCTGATGTTTGTCGCAGCGGTGCTGGTCTTCACCATCCCGAAGCCTGCCGAGCGCAGCGAGGCCGACAGGCCGACGATGCAGACCCTGTTTGCCGGCTTCGGCTATATCTGGAGCGAGAAGATCGTGCTCGGCGCCATTTCGCTCGATTTGTTCGCCGTGCTTTTGTCCGGCGCCACGGCGCTGCTGCCGGTCTATGCGCGCGACATCCTCGAACTCGGCCCATGGGGCTTGGGACTGTTGCGTTCGGCGCCGGGCATCGGCGCCATCTGCGTTGCCATCTGGCTGGCCGGACATCCGATCCGCAACCATGCCGGCGTGGTCATGCTCGGCTTCGTCGCGCTGTTCGGCGCCTTCACGGTGCTGTTCGGCCTTTCCACCATCACCTGGCTGTCGATCGCAGCGCTCGCCTTGCTCGGCGCCGCCGACATGTTCAGCGTCTATATCAGAGAGACGCTGATCCAGCTGTGGACGCCGGACAAGGTTCGCGGCCGCGTCAACGCCGTCAATCAGGTTTTCGTCGGCGCCTCCAACGAGCTTGGCGAATTCCGCGCCGGCACCATGGCGGCATTGATCGGCACTGTGCCCGCGGTGGTGATCGGCGGCGTCGGGGCAGTCGTTGTCGCCGGGCTGTGGGCGGTGCTGTTCCCGCAGTTGCGCAAGGTCCGCCACCTCAACGGGCGAAACTGATCCCAGGGCGCTCTGATCCGGGCAAACCAGACCAGATCAGGACAGCGCCGGCTTGCCGAAGATCGTCTGCAGGAATTCGCCAAGCCAGCGCTTCAGATGCATGTCCCAGATCAGCCGGCCGCCGAGATGATCGCGACCGGGCTGCGCGCCGGGCAACTCGAAGCGATGCGCGCCGCGAACGACCCAGCGCTGCATCATCGCCCTTGTCAATTCGCCATGGAACTGGATGCCCCAGGCATTGTCGCCATAGCGAAAGGCCTGGTTGGGATAGGTTTCGGCCGTCGCCAGCAGCGTCGCGTCCTTCGGCAGCGAAAAGCCCTCGCGGTGAAACTGATAGACCATCTCAGGCCAGCGCATCAGCTTCTTGCCGTCCTCGGTCGCTGTCAGCGGATACCAGCCGATCTCGACCAGCCCCTCGCCATGACCCTCGACCTTGCCGCCAAGATGGTTGACCAGCATCTGCGCGCCGAGGCAGATGCCGAGCAACGGCCGGTTCTCCCGGAGCGGCACTTTTAGCCAGTCGGTCTCACGGCGGACGAAATCGTCCTCGTCATTGGCGCTCATCGGTCCGCCGAACACCACGGTTCCGGCATGACCGTCCAGTGTTTCCGGCAAGGCGTCGCCGAGCGGCGGGCAGCGGAGATCAAGGTCGAAGCCTTCTTCGATAAGCATGTGGCCGACGCGCCCGGGGCTCGAACTCTCCTGATGCAGCACGATCAGGATTTTTGGTCTCGGCCTCGGCGTGGGTGGCATGGGGAAATCCCGTCTATTCGTCGCTCGATGTTCCAGCCGCGCCCGGCACTTCGGCGGCCGCCTTGCGGCGTGCCTCGACGCGGTCGTGGCGTTCGACATCCATCAGCTCGGCGACGCGCCAGACGATATTGTCCTCGAGCTCGTGCAATTCGCCATCGGCATAGACGATTTCCCACATCAGGCCGATGAAGGCTTTTCGCGCGTCCGGATCGAGCTGACGCTTCAAAACGCTGGTGAAGGCGTAGAGGTCGATCGCCTCATTGTCGGCCCGCTCGCCGGCAGCGGCAAGCGCGTCGAGCTCGTCGCCGCTGATCGAATAGCTTTCCGCCAGCACCGCCTTGAACCGCTCCCATTCGGCATCCTGACGCACGCCGTCGGCACTCATCACATGGTAGAGAAGGGCGGATGCAGCAACGCGCGGATCATCGGCGTTGTTGCGGGCGCGGCCGTCTGCCGGCAGGTCCTTCAGAAACGACAGAACGCGTTCTAACATGTGATTCCTGCTTCCCATCCGCCAAAACTTTCAAGCTCAGCCAAACTTTTCAAGCTCAGCCAAATCAAAACAATCGAAACTTGCGTGGTGATTTTTGCTCTTCGTCATCCGGATCGACGCCGGGATCGTCGGGCAACCGGGCCATTTCCTCCGCCGGTTCGGCAGCGTCGCCATCCGGCGGCACTGCGGCAGACGCCGTGGCGGTGACCGGCGCAACATCGTCTTCGTCAGTTTCCGATGCCGCCACGGCGGTCGGTCTTTCGGCCGAACCAGCGGGGTTCAGCTCGATCACATTTTCCTTTTCCGGCTTCGTTGGCGCTGCAATTGTCGGCACCGCGGCGTCCGGCGCATCCTCGTCACTGTCGATGAGTTGGCCGAGCCGCTCCATCGGCGCACGCCACTCGAAGGCGTCGAGCTTGCCGGTGATCGGCGACACCGGCGCCCAGCGTTCGGAAACGACGCCGTCGGCGACCCAGGCCGGATCGCGCGGTGCACGCACTGCCTTGGACAAAAGCTGCCGCACCTTGCCCTGATCGCCGGTCTCTGCCTCCTCGATGTCGGCCAGAAGCAGATAGGCGCCTTCGCGGCGATCCATGCGGATAGCCGCCTCGGCCTCTTTGCGGGCGGTTGAAAAGTCCTGCGCGTCGAGCGCGGCGCGCGCCACCGCCAGCGACGATTCGGCGTGGTTCTTCTTCATCTCCTGCAGCTTCTTCGCCCGGTTCAGCCGGTCGAGCACGGCATCGCCTGGCCGGGCGTGGGTGTAAAGCTCGGCGATCTCTGGATGCGGCTCGGCTTTCCACGCCGTTTCGAGGATCTTCGCGCCCTTGCGCACATCATTCTGTCTGAACAGCAGTTTGGCTGCGATCCCCGCCGCCGGCGCGAAATCCGGCCGCAGCCGGTTGGCCTCCAGAGCAGCGGTCTTGGCGGCATTGGGATCGCTGTCGATCAGCGCCTGCGCCTTGGCGGTGAGCAGCACGGCGCGACGCCGGTTGGCGGCATCGCGCTCGATCTGCCGCGTCGATTTCTGCGCCTCGACCAGTTTCAGCGCGCCGTCCCAGTCGCCGCGCCCGGTCAGGTCTTCCAGCGTCGATTCGGCGGCCCAGGCTAACTGCGGCGCCATCGCCGCGGCGCGGCCGGCGTAGTGCCGCGCCGCGTTGCGGTCGCCGAGGCGTTCGGCCTCGAGATAAAGCCCGCGCAGGCCGAGCAGCCGCATTTCGGGATCGTCGAGCATGGTCTCGAACTTTTCGCGGGCACCCTCATGGTCGCCTTCGAGCAGCGAGGCTTGCGCCTCCAGCAATTGGATCAGCGGCTCCTGGTCGGAGCGGATCAGCTTTGCCGCTTCCTTGGTCTTCTTGCGGGCGAGCGCCCCGTCACCGGCGCCGGCGGCAATCATACCGGTCGACAGCGCCTGATAGCCACGATCGCGACGGCGCACGCGGAAATAGCGCGAGATGGTGTAGGGGCTGTTCCACAGCGCCTTGAGCAGCCACCAGACGATCATCACCGCGGCAACCACGGCAACGACCGCCACCGCTGCCACCATCAGGCTGACCTGGTATTGATAGCCGCTGAAGGTGACGACCATCTCGCCTGGCCGGTCGGCCAGCCAGGCGAAGCCCAGCCCGAGCGCGAAAACCACGGCGAAAAAAAGCAGAATGCGAATCATCGGGTTTCCCTCACGCCTTCATCGCACTGGCGATCAGCGCGTCGACCTGCTTCTCGACCTCGATTCGCGCCTTCAGTTTGCCGGCAAAATCGGCGCCGGCCGCCTTCACCGCCTCGGGCAGCATATCGTATTCGCTGAGCGCCTTGGCGTAATCGCCCTGATCGACCGCCACCTCCATGCGAGCGACGATTTCCGGAGCGCCAGCGCCTTCGACTGCACCGATCGGCCTGACCTTGACCAGCGATTGCGCGCTCGACAGCAGGTTTTGCAGGAAGCCGGCATTCGGGTCGACGGGCTCGGAGGCAGCGACCATGGCATTGGCGGCGGCAGGCATTTCGGTTGCGATCTCCGCCCGGGTCGGAACGCCCGTTTCGGCGTAGGGACGCAAGGCTGCGATCTCTGGAGCATCCGGCGAAATCGCCGCAAAGGTTTCGAGTTCGGCGGCGAATGGCGCACCACGGTCGAGTGCTGCCTTCAGCGCCGATGCGGCGATGGCGAGCGCAACCTTGGGCTGCCCGGCCTGTGCCTCGACCTTGCCGGAAAGCTGAGACACCGACTGTTCCAGCGCTGCAAGCCGGCCGTCCTGTGCCTTCGCCGTCTCGCCGGCGGATTTCACCGCCGCGTCGAGCCCGGCCAGCTTTTCGTTGAGCGGTCCGAGATCGACCGGCGCCGTGTTGCCGGTCTGGCCAAGCGCCGCAACCGCCGTCTCGATCTGCCTGACCTTGTCGCCGAGGGCTGCAAGCCCGGCTGTGTCGCCTGCTCCGCCCTGCTCGATCGCCGATTTCAGCGCCGCGACATCCGTTTTGACCTGATCCAGCGCTGACGACAGCCCGTCCACCTTGGCCGAGGCGTCATTGTTGCCGGCTGTATCCTTGAGCCCGGCAATCTCGCTCTTCAGCGCAGCGATTTCGCTGTTGACGCCATCGAGCGACACGCCGCTCGAGGATAAATCGCCAACCCCTGGCGCGCCGAGCAGGCCGGCAAACTGCAGCCCTCCGGCGGCAGCCAGCGCGATGACGCCGCCGATAATGCCGGCAGCGATGCCGTTGATGCCGCCGCGCTTCGGCTGCGCTGCCATGTCTTCAGTCCCTGCCTGGGTTTCCTTCGGCGCGTCTGCGGCGCCCGCCTTGGCCGAAGCGTCCTTGGCCGATGCGTCGTCGAAACTGTAGTCGAAGGCCCGCTTCGCCGATGCCTCCGATCCGGCCGGATAAGTCGGTTTGGGCCCTTCAGGAGTTTTGGCACCGCCCTCGGCCGGCTGTTCCGAGCCGTCCGGCGGGGCCGCTTCGGCATGTTCCCACGGCTCGATGTCGGTCTGGCCGGCATGGACGGGTTCTTCAGGCGCTTCCGGCTGCGACGCGCTTGCCGCCTCCTCCGCCTTCGCCTCGTCGGTCCGCCCGTTGGCGGCATTCTCGTCGGCAACGCGCGAGACAGCGCCGGGATCGAGCTCGATGGTCACCGGCTCGCGACGGCTTTTCGAATGCCGCATCTTCGGCGTCTTGACCATGCTTGGGCTCCGCAAATTTCGCTTCGGGATGGTTCAGGAAGGGTCTAGCACATCACCAAGCGGTGAAAAGGGGCGGCGTGATGACACGGGGTCAAGGCGACGTCCGCAAAAGCTCCAGCAGCGCCTCCTCGCTGGGCTCCGGCGCAACGCGGAGCTGTTCTGAGGCAACCGTCTCCAAGGCTGCGGCGATACGTCCGGACAGCGCAAAAAAACATGTCTTTTTAAAAAGCTCACGCAGCGCCGGCCGCCCAGCCAGTGCCTGCAGCGCTGTGGCGGCCTTGGCCGAAAAGAGCAGCACCGCCTCGACCGGCAGGCCGGACAAGCGCGCAAGAACGGCCTCATCGGAATAATCCAGCGCGACAGTGTCATAGGTCTCAACGGCGCGAACCTGAACGCCTGCCGACTGCAGCCGCTGCTCGAAACCCGAATAACGCACCCGCCCGCACAAATAGACGATGGTTTGTCCGGCGCAATCGCCGGCAAGCGCATCCGCCAGCGCCTCGGCATCGCCCGGCCCTTCGCTGACCGACAGAAACCCGGCCGCACGGGCGGCCTGCGCTGTCCGTCTGCCGACGGCATGGCAAGGCAAACCGGCGAGCGCCGCGCTGATTTCTTTCGGCGCATGGCGCACGGCATTGGCGCTGGTGACGGCAACGGCCGCGGTATTGGCTGCGACCCTGTCCGGATCAACCGGCAGCGCCACCGTTTCGGTCAGCGGCAGCAGGATCGGCTTAAAACCCAGGTCCTCAAGCCGCTGTGCCGTGCGCGAGGCGCCCGGCTCCGGCCTCGTCACCAGGACGCGACGCATATCAGGCCCAGCCGTCGAAGAATTTTTCGCCGGCCTTGGCCCGCACGGTCCTGGCGGCATCGTCGCCGATGCGCGCGGCATCCTGCGCCGGGCCTTCCGCCTTGACCTCATGCGATTGCGCGCCGTCCGGCGAGATGATCAGCCCGCCGAAGAACACCGTTTCGGCCGATATCGTCGCATGGCCGGCAATCGGCGTGCGGCAGGAACCGTCGAGCGCCGCCAGGAAAGCGCGTTCGCAGGCCAGCGCCTGCCCGGTCGGCACGTCGTGGACTGCCGTCAGCATTCTTTCCACATCGAGGTCGCCGATGCGGCTTTCGATGCAGATCGCGCCTTGCCCCGGCGCCGGCGGAAAGCTGTCGAGCGGCATCAGGTCGGTGACGACATCTTCGAGCCCGAGCCGCTTCAGCCCGGCATAGGCAAGGATGGTGCCGTCGGCGACGCCCTCGTCGAGCTTGCGCAGCCGCGTCTGCACATTGCCGCGGAACATCACCACGTCGAGATCCGGCCGCATCCGCCGGATCAGCGCCTGACGCCGGAGCGACGACGAACCGACCTTCGCGCCGTGCGGCAATCCGGCGATCGTTTTGGCCGCCTTGCCGACGAAGGCGTCGCGGGCATCCTCGCGCGGCAGGAAGGCAGACAGTTCCAGCCCGTCGGGCAACACCGTCGGCATGTCCTTCGACGAATGCACGGCGATGTCGATGCGGCGCGCCAGCAGCGCCTCCTCGATTTCCTTGGTGAACAGCCCCTTGCCGCCGGCTTCCGACAGCGGCCGGTCCTGGATGCGATCGCCGCTGGTCGAGATGACGACCACCTCGAATGCCTCAACCGGCATGCCGTGAGCGGCCATCAGCCGCGCCTGCGTTTCATGCGCCTGCGCCAGCGCCAGCGGGCTGCCGCGTGTTCCGATTTTCAAGGTTGTTTGCATGGCGCGCTGTCCGTGATAACCCCCGGCAGATCGAGGCCGTTTCCGGGCTTTCTCCTAACGGGGAAAGGCTGGTTGCACAATCTCCAGGGATGGCAACGAATTGATCCGCGTTCTGGGCATTGAGACGAGTTGCGACGAGACCGCCGCCAGCGTGGTAGCGCTGGACGGCGGCGGCGCGCCGAAAATCCTGGCTGATATCGTGCTCAGCCAGATCGAAGAGCATGCCGCCTTCGGCGGCGTCGTCCCGGAAATCGCCGCGCGCGCCCATGTCGAGGCGCTGGACGGCATCATCGAGGCCGCGCTTGCCGATTCAGGCGTCGATCTCGCCGATATCGACGCGATCGCTGCGACCGCCGGCCCCGGCCTCGTCGGCGGTCTGATCGTCGGGCTGATGACGGCCAAGGCGATCGCAGCCGCGGCGAACAAGCCGCTGATCGCCATCAACCACCTCGAAGGCCATGCGCTGACCGCGCGGCTGACCGACGGGCTCGACTTTCCCTATCTGTTGCTGCTGGTGTCCGGCGGCCACACGCAGATCGTCGCGGTGCGCGGCGTTGGTGACTACCAGCGCTGGGCGACGACCATCGACGATGCGCTCGGCGAAGCTTTTGACAAGACGGCCAAGATGCTCGGCCTGCCCTATCCAGGCGGGCCGAATGTCGAGAAGGCGGCGGCGACCGGCGACGCCGCGCGCTTCGCCTTCCCGCGGCCGATGAAGGGCTCGGCGCAGCCCGATTTTTCCTTTTCCGGGCTGAAGACCGCCGTGCGCCAAGCAGCGACGGCCATTGCCCCTTTGAGCGACCAGGACGTCGCCGACATCTGCGCCTCCTTCCAGGCGGCGGTTGCGGATGCGCTGGATGACCGTGTTTCGAGGACGCTGAACCGTTTCCGCCAGGAGTTTCCGAGCGAGCTGAAGCCTGCGCTCGTCGTTGCAGGCGGTGTCGCCGCCAACCGGACGATCAAGACGACACTCGAAGCCCTGTGCGAGAAGGCCGGTTTTGCTTTCGTCGCGCCGCCGCTCAAGCTCTGCACCGACAATGCGGCGATGATCGCCTGGGCCGGCATCGAGCGGCTGCGCGCCGGCATATCGGGTGAAAACACCGCTGATTTCGTGCCGCGTTCGCGCTGGCCGCTGGACAGCATCTCCGCTCCGATGGTCGGCTCGGGCCGGCGCGGAGCCAAGGCATGAGCGGCAGCGGGCACGAGGTACCAAGCGGCTGGCGCATTGCCGTGCTCGGCGGCGGTGCCTGGGGCACGGCGCTGGCGCTGGCCATGCTGCGCGCCAGCCATTTCGTCCGCCTTTATGCGCGCGACCCGGAGACCGTCGCCGCGATCGACCGTGGCGAAAATCCGCGCTATCTGCCGGGCATCGCGCTCCAGGCCGGCATCGTGGCAACGAGCGACATCGAGGCTGCGCTCGACGGCGCCGACTGCGTTCTGGCGGTGGCGCCGGCGCAGTCGCTGCGCGCCATGCTGGCCACCGCGAAAGCCCATATGCCGAAGGACGTCCCGCTGGTCCTCTGCGCCAAGGGCATCGAGCGCGACACCGGCGCATTGCTGTCGGCGGTCGCTGGAGAGACCCTGCCTGAAAATCCGGTCGCCGCCCTGTCCGGGCCGAGCTTCGCCACTGACGTCGCCAGGGGGCTGCCGACGGCCGTGGTGGTCGCCGCCGGCAATGAGGGTCTGGCGGCCGACCTGGCCGCACGCTTTTCGGCGCAGAATCTGCGCTGCTATTCGAGCGACGACCTCATCGGCGTCGAGATCGGCGGCGCGCTGAAGAACGTCTTCGCCATTGCCGCCGGTGCGGTCACCGGCGCCGAGCTCGGCGCCAGCGCCAAGGCCGCCATGGTGACGCGCGGCTTTGTCGAATTGCGCCGCATCGGCGCCGCCTTCGGCGCCAGGCCGGAAACGCTGATGGGACTTTCCGGTCTCGGCGACCTGTTGCTCACCTGCTCGTCCGCCCAGTCGCGCAATTTCGCCTACGGGCTGGCGCTGGGGCAAGGCAAGCCGCTTGCCGGGCTGCCCCTGGCCGAAGGGGTGCCGACGGCGGCGATCGCCGCCCGCATCGCCACCGAGCGCAACATCGACGCGCCGATCATCACGGCCGTCGCCGCCATACTGGACGGCACGATCACCATCCGCCAGGCTGTGTCGGCGCTGATGACAAGGCCGCTGAAGACCGAAACCGACGTGTAATGTTGAACAATCCGGAGATGGAAAGATGCTGTTTGCGCTGATTTGCAAGGACAAGCCTGGAAGCCTGCAGGTGCGGCTCGATACGCGGCCCGAGCATGTTGCCTTTTTGGAGGGACTGAACGGCGAGAACAAGCTGGCCTTCGCCGGTCCGTTCCTCGACGCCGACGGCAAGCCGAACGGCAGCCTCGTCGTGGTTGAGGCGCTCGATCTGGAGGCGGCAGAAGCGCTATCGGCGGCAGACCCCTTTGCCAGGGCAGGGCTGTTCGAAAGCGTCGAAATCCGGCAATGGAATTGGACCTTCAACAAGCCAGTGAGTGCATGACTCCGAAAATCGGAATCGATTTTCGGAGAGGATCATGCGCAAAATCAAAGTGCTACAGCGTCCTTTGCGCGTCTGAAAGACGCGCGGCGCTGCAGCTGATCTCCAGCCGCGGAGGAGCAAAAAATGAACTACTGGCTGTTCAAATCCGAACCCTCGGTCTTCTCCTTCGAGGACCTCAAGGCGAAGAGCAAGGCCGGCACGCAATGGGACGGCGTGCGCAACTATGCGGCGCGCAACAACATGAAGGCGATGCAGATCGGCGATCTCGGCTTCTTCTACCATTCCAACGACGGGCTCGACGTGGTCGGCATCGTCGAGGTCTGCGCGCTGGCCCATCAGGACACCACTACTGACGATCCGCGCTGGGAATGTGTCGATATCCGCGCCGTCAAGGATGTGCCGAAGCCGGTGACGCTGGAGCAGGTCAAGGCCAACCCCAAGCTTGCCGAGATGGCGCTGGTCCGGCTCGGACGACTTTCCGTGCAGCCGGTGACGCCGGCCGAATGGAAAGAGGTCTGCCGCATGGGCGACCTGACGCCGGCGCCGTGACGACGCTGACGCCAAACAGCGCGAGAAACTTCATCCTCGACAACACGGCGCTGATGGCACCGCCGCATGTGCCGGAGATGCTGCTGCATCTGGCCGACGAGGCGCATGATCTGTGGCAGCGGACAGAGGACGAACTGGCCGAAATCGGTCTGCCGCCGCCTTTCTGGGCCTTCGCCTGGGCCGGCGGCCAGGGCCTTGCCCGCTACATCCTCGACAATCCGTCTGATGTGCAGGGCAAGCGCGTGCTCGACTTTGCCTCCGGTTCCGGCCTTGTCGCCATTGCGGCAGTGAAGGCCGGCGCGGCAGAGGTGATCGCCGCCGACATCGACCCGTTCTGCGCGACCGCGATCCGCCTCAACGCCGAGGCCAATGGCGTCGGGATAATGTTTCTTGGCACCGACTGCATCGGAACCGATGCGGGCTGGGATGTGGTCCTGGCCGGTGACGTCTTCTACGACAAATCCTTCGCCGACCGGCTGAAGCCATGGTTCGCGACGCTCAAGGCGCGTGGCGCCGACATCCTCGTTGGCGATCCCGGCCGCTCCTATCTGCCGAAAGCTGGACTGGAGCCGCTCGCCGTCTACGACGTGGCGGTAACCCGGGCGCTGGAAGACGCGCTGGTCAAACGCACCACCGTCTGGCGGTTTTCTTGACGGCATCGCCGAACAGGCGTTCCATCACGCTTCGATTTTGAGAATACGCATGCCGTTGTCCCAAAACCGCTGGGCACCCCGGCTCGGGCCCGGGGGCATGCTTTTGAGCGATATGCTTCCGGGGAGGAAATCATGGATTTTTCAGCAGTGAACTGGCTGGCAGTGATCGTCGCCGCGGTGGTGGCGTGGTTGTTCGGCGCTGCCTGGTACATGGGCCTGAGCAAGCCGTGGCTAAAGGCCACCAGGCTTGATCCGGCGAACATGAGTAAATCGCCGCTGCCCTTCGTAATCAGCTTCGTCGCGGAAATTGTCATGGCGCTCGTCATGCCTCTGATCGTCGCAGCGATGACCGGTGGCGAACCGAGCCTCGTTGCCGGGCTCGTCTTCAGCTTCGTTCTCTGGTTCGGATTCGTCGCCACGACGCTATCCGCCAATCATCGCTACCAAGGGTTCGACTGGGACTTGACCATCATCGACTGCGGCCACTGGCTCGGCGTGCTGCTTATCATCGGCGCGGTGATCGGTTGGTTCGGCGCGGCGGATGTCGCGGGCTGACGCTGCCGCCATGAAAATAGGTCGACGACTGCCAGCTGATCACTCAGAGCGACCTGAAGCTCATCCAAGCGTCGGCTCCGGCTGCGGGTTGTGAACTTCGTTGAGCAGCCAATCCCTGAACGCCACGATCCTGGGATCATTGGCGGATGCGACGGGATAGACCAGGAAGTAGGCGAATTCGGGCGGAACCTTGATGCCAAGTTCGAAGGGCCGGATCAGCCGGCCCTCGGAAAGGTCGTTCGCCACCATGGCAAAATCGGCGAGCGCAACGGCATTGCCGTCGAGCGCGGCCTGAACGGCGTCGGTCGAGGTGCCGAAAACGATCGTCCGGCTGTCGTCGAAATCGTCGACGCCGGCCGCCGCCATCCACATCCGCCAGTTTGGCCAGGTCACGCCCTGTCGCGCCCACTCGATATGGGCGAGCGTGTGATGGAAGAGATCGCGTGGCTCGCGCAGCGGCGGGCCGGAGGCCAGAAGGCTGGGGCTGCACACAGGGATGATGATGTTGTCGAACAGCCGGTGGGTGCAAAGTCCCGGATATTTTCCCGCGCCGAAACGGATGCCGACATCGACGTCGTCCAGGTCGAAATCGCGCAATTCAGAGGCAATGTCGAAGCGGAGCTCGATGCCCGGTCGCTGCTTGCGAAAATCGTCGACGCGTCGCATCAGCCATTTTGTCGCGAACTGGGCGTCGAGTGTCACTTTCAGCAACGCCGTTCCACGCGCCAGCTTGTGGGCCCGTGAGACGGCGCGGCCAAGCAGGTCGAGCGCGTCGGTCGAGGCCTCGAACAGCACCGCGCCCGCCTCGGTCAGCCGGATGGTGCGGCTGGTGCGCGTGAACAGCACGATGCCGAGCTGATCCTCGATCTCCTTGATCTGGTGGCTGACCGCGGCCGGGGTCAGGCCAAGTTCGTCCGCGGCGCGGGTGAAATTGAGGTGCCGGGCGGCTGCTTCCAGCGTCCTCAGGGCACGGGTTCCAGGCAGCAGGCGCGCCATCAGAATAGGACGAGGAGAGGTCGGTCGAGCATTTTCAATCCTCAAACAAAACTTGAAGATGCAGAGAAAACTACTCGTTTCTCGTTTTAATTTCAATCCGTCATGATGTGACCATCGAACGAACATCAAACCGGACTTGATGTCCGGAGAAGCCGGATTGCACCATGTCTCACATCGTCTTGAGTCCTGTAACCATCCGCCCGGCCTGGCTGCGCGCGGTGTCTGATTGGTTCCGCCATGCAAAAATGGCGGTCAACCTCCCGCCCGAGAACGTCGACGACCTTTCGGACCGGCAATTGCGCGACATCGGCGCCGAGCGCAAGGATGTCGCGCGCGCGATGGACCGGGAACTCGGCCGGTTGGGTCTGCTCGGTATCGGCTGGCAGAGGCCGCGGACGTAGGGGAGTAGGGGAGTAGGGGAGTACGAAAACGAAAGGACGCGGCGCGTCCGCGCAATCCTACTGACACTTTCTTCCTGCCCTATTCCCCTATTCCCCTATTCCCCTATTCCCCTATTCCCCTACCTCACCACCCTCATCACCGTGCGGTCCGACAGCAGCGGCAGCAGCCGGGCCATCGTGCGTGCTGTCACCGCGACGCAGCCTTGCGTCGGTGTGAAGTCGGGGCGCGCCAAATGAAAGAAGATGGCGCTGCCGCGTCCGCGGCGACGCGGCGCAATGTTCCAGTCGAGCACCAGGCAGGCGTCATAAAGCCGGTCGGCGCGCAGCATCCGCTCGTGGCTGGCGCCATAGGGAATCTTGACCGGACGGTTGTAGTTGCGGTCCTCAGGCACTTCGCACCAGCCAAGATCGCGACCGATCGGCGCCATCGCCAGCCGGGTTTTGCGGCCGCCGGGAAAATGATCGTTACGGAAATATCCCGACAGTATCCGCATCGACCCAAGCGGCGTGGCGCCATCGCCTTCGCGCTTGCCGGCCGATATGCCGCCGCGCCCCAGCGCACAGGAAAACACCAGTTTGCCAGCCTGCAGAAGTCCCTGGCTGGGGTGGCCGGGCCTGGCGCGCACGGTGAGAACACGAAGCCCTTTTCGCAAAAATGCGCTCGCCTCATTGCACGCGCGTTTTTTCTTGTATGATCGTGCCACGGAACAAATCATTGTGATCGGCTGTTGTGCCGGTCAGCTTCCGCATAAACAGGCAGCGGTCAACTGAATTTTCTTTTCAAAACAACGGATTGATCCATGACTTCACGCACCATTCTGATCGTCGATGACGATGACGACCTGCGCGGCACGCTCGTCGAGCAATTGTCTCTCTATGAAGAATTCGACGTCCTGCAGGAATCAACCGCCGCCAAAGGCATCGCCACGGCCCGCGGCGGCATCATCGATCTGCTCATCATGGATGTCGGCCTCCCCGACATGGATGGCCGAGAGGCGGTGAAGATGCTGCGCAAGGGCGGCTACAAGTCGCCTATCATCATGCTGACGGGACACGACACCGATTCCGACACGATTCTCGGCCTCGAAGCCGGCGCCAACGACTATGTGGTCAAGCCGTTCCGCTTCGCGGTTCTCCTGGCCCGCATCCGTGCCCAGCTTCGCCAGCATGAGCAGAGCGAAGACGCCACCTTTTCGGTCGGCCCCTACACTTTCAAGCCTAGCCAGAAGCTTCTGATCGACCAGCGCGGCGCCAAGGTGCGGCTGACCGAAAAGGAAGCCTCGATCATCAAGTATCTCTATCGCGCCGACCAGAAGGTGGTGACGCGCGACGTGCTGCTCGAGGAAGTGTGGGGCTACAATTCCGGCGTCACCACGCACACGCTGGAAACCCATGTCTATCGGCTGCGCCAGAAGATCGAGCGCGATCCTTCCAACGCAGAAATTCTTGTGACAGAAAGTGGTGGCTACAAGCTGGTTCCTTAAATATTTAATCATTCAATCAGCGGTTAGGGGAGGCGCCGCTTTCGGGTACGATCCTGAGACTGGAGGTGGTTCTGGATCGAGCTCGCTGGCGCAACGGCCCAAAAACCCGATTCGTTTTTTGGAAAGCCCGATGCGTCGATTTCAAAGCGTTTAGAGCGTCCTTTGCCGCGTCCAAAGGAACGCTCGGCGCTCCAATGGAGGGATTGGACTGGCCGTTCGGGGACACAGCTAGATGGCGTTGGATGACGACATCCGCATTCTATCCGCCGTGAGGCTCTTCGAAAGCTTCACGGAGGAACAGCTGCGTCTGCTCGCCTTTGGCGCGGAAACCACCAGGCTGCAGGCCGACCACAAGCTCTACCGCGAGGACGACGAGGCCGATTGCGCCTATATCGTGGTCAGCGGGCGCATCGTGCTGTATCGCGAGCAGGATGGTGCCCGTGTCCCGATAGGCACGGCCGGCCCCGGTACGATGCTGAGCGAACTGGCGCTGATCGCCGACACCAACCGGCTGACCAGCGCATCCGCCGAGATCGATTCAGAAGTGCTGCGGCTCAGCCGCAAGATGTTCCACCGCATCCTGGAGGAATACCCCGATATCGCGGTCCACCTGCACCAGCGCATCTCAGAGGATTTTCTGGCAATGATCCGCCGCATCGAGAAGCTGGCGCCGCGTTTCGACGACTGACACCGGATGCTTTTGCAACTCGCTCTCGCAACAGACCGTGAAAGCCAATCGGATCAGGGGCGGCAGGGGCTGATGCGTGTCGAGATTCAGATCAGGCCGAGCCGAGAATGGTGGGATCCGAGAACCGGAGCGTACTTTTGGGTACGTGAGCACCGGCCTACGCCGGCCGTAGCCTGTAACTGCTGCGACCGCTCATGAGTGCTTCGGCCGGCGAAGGCCGGAAGCGCAGGAGACCACTATTCGCAGGCCGGCCTCATCTGAATATCGATACACTTAATCCAGGTCGAACCGAGCGATCACCGGCACATGGTCCGACGGCCGTCGCCAGCCGCGCGCCGGCCGCAGGATCTCGTAGCCGGCAAAGCTCGGCACCAGGTTGGGCGACGACCAGACATGGTCGAGCCGCCGGCCGCGATCCGACGCTTGCCAATCCTGCGCGCGATAGCTCCACCAGGTGTAGAGCTTCTGCTCGTAGGGCACGTTGAGCCGCATCAGGTCGACCCAGTCGCCGGCAAGCCGCATCGCCTCGAAATTTTCCGTCTCGACCGGTGTATGGCTGACCACTTTCAGGAGCTGTTTGTGCGACCAGACATCGTGCTCGAGCGGCGCGATGTTGAGGTCGCCGACCAGGATCGAGCCGGAGACTTCGTCGTGCTCGGCGCGGATGGCGTTCATTTCGGCGACGAAATCCAGCTTGTGCTTGAACTTGCGGTTGATGATGGGGTCGGGCTCGTCGCCGCCGGCCGGAACGTAGAAATTGTGCAGCAGGATCGCCTTGCCGCCGGCCCGCACGGTGACCGACAGATGTCGGCAGTCCTCGATCTCGCAGAAGCGGCGCTTTTCGACAATCGCGATCGGCCGGCGCGCCACCGTCGCCACGCCGTGATAGCCCTTCTGGCCGTGGAAGGCGATGTGCTGATAGCCGAGCTTGCGAAACGCCTTCTCAGGAAACAGTTCGTCCGGAACTTTGGTTTCCTGCAGGCAGAGCACGTCCGGTGCCTGTTCGACAAGCAGGCGTTCGACGAGCGGCATGCGCAGGCGGACGGAATTGATGTTCCAGGTCGCGATCGAAAAGGGCATGTTTGGGATTCCGGGACAGTGCAAGGTCCGCCAGATGGCTCCGACGGGAACGAGGTCTTTCAAAGTCAATCCCGGAAACTACTGCCAGCCGCCCACCGCAAAAACAAGCCGGCAGCGGTTGGCCGGGCCTGTTGATGTCATGGTCGACCTCGGCGCCGCCCCTCATCGCCCTGCCGGGCACTTCTCCCCGTATGTGACGGGGAGAAGGGGCTGACCTCACCCTTGGCGCTCGTTTTGCTACGCTGACAAATGGTTGGCGAAATCATTGATGAAGGGTCCCCTCTCCCCGTCCCTATACGGGGAGAGGATGCCGGCAGGCAGGTGAGGGGCAGCACCAACGCCTGGAACCTTCCGCCAGCGTTGGCAACCTACCGCGACTTGGTGTTCAGTTCGCGGTTGGCCGTATAGTCGATGGCAAAAGTGTCGGGGGCGAAGCTTACGCCTTCCCTGACGTTGAAGATCATCACCGTCGTGTCCTTGCCTTGCGCGTCGGTGATCGTCCATTGGCGCAATTCGTAGGTTTTCGGATCGAACATCATGGTGATCTTCGAACTGCCGAACACCGATTTGTCGGCGAGTTGGATGGTGGTGACGTCGTTCTCTTCCTTGACGCTTTTGACGCGGCCGCCGGAGAGGTCGATCCTGGTGTCGAGCAGCAGCTTGAGCGGCGTTTTAGACAATGGGTAGAGATCGGACGTTTTCAGCCGCTTGTTGAGGATGACCACCGACTTGCCGTCGGAAATCACCCGGAAATTCGACGTCCCATCATAGTTGAAGCGTATCTTGCCCGGCCGTTCCAGAAAGAACTTGCCGCCGGTCTGCTCGCCCTTGGGTCCGAACTGCACGAATTCGCCGGCCATCGATTTGACCGAGGAAAAATGGTCGGCGATCTTCTGCGCGGTGGCTGGCACCGCCGCTTGCGCCGACGCCAGCAACTGGACCCCGGGCACGACATTGATGGCCGCGGCACCTGCCAGCACCAGACCGAGGCCAAGCAGTTGGCGGCGGGTCGGGGCAAAATCGCTGATCATGGCGAAAGAAGAGTTTTTCATGCCGGTTACTCTCGTCTGGTTCATCTGTTGTCGCAGTGTTTGGCTCCCCAGTTGGGCTTAAGTTTGGCGGCCGAACAGCGCTTGGTCGTTGCAAACGCGCCAGAAGGTTCAAAGTTGCTGCCGTCAGCTTGCAACCGCGAAAATCCTGTCGGTTGGTGCCGGGCGGATCAGAACTTGTCGTCCTCCGTCGGCACCAGAATCTCGCGTTTTCCGGCGTGGTTGGCCGGGCCGACAATGCCTTCCTTCTCCATCTTCTCGATGATCGAGGCGGCGCGGTTGTAACCGATGCCGAGCCGGCGCTGGATGTAGCTGGTCGAGGCTTTGCCGTCACGCAGCACCACCGCAACCGCCTGGTCATAGGGATCGTCGGAATCCTCGAAATTGCCGCCGCCACCGCCCGAGCCACCCTTGCCCGACGGCTCATCGTCGTCCTCGTCGTCATCCTCGGTAATGGCATCGAGATATTCCGGCACGCCCTGTAGCTTCAGATGCGCGACGATCTTCTCGACCTCGTCATCGGAAACGAAGGGACCGTGAACGCGCTGGATGCGGCCGCCGCCGGCCATGTAGAGCATGTCGCCCATGCCGAGCAGCTGTTCGGCGCCCTGCTCGCCCAGAATGGTGCGGCTGTCGATCTTCGACGTCACCTGGAAGGAGATGCGGGTCGGGAAGTTGGCCTTGATCGTGCCGGTGATGACGTCGACCGACGGCCGCTGCGTCGCCATGATGACGTGGATGCCGGCGGCGCGCGCCATCTGCGCCAGGCGCTGCACCGCGCCTTCGATGTCCTTGCCGGCGACCATCATCAAATCGGCCATCTCGTCGATGATGACGACGATGTAAGGCATTGGCTCGAGATCGAGGTTTTCCGTCTCATAGACCGCTTCGCCGGTCTGGCGGTCGAAGCCGGTCTGCACGGTGCGCGAGATTTTTTCGCCCTTCTTCTCGGCCTGTTGCACCCGCGCGTTGAAACCGTCGATGTTGCGGACGCCGACCTTGGACATTTTGCGGTAGCGGTCCTCCATCTCGCGCACGGTCCATTTCAGCGCCACCACCGCCTTCTTCGGATCGGTGACGACAGGCGTCAGAAGATGCGGGATGCCGTCATAGACCGAGAGTTCGAGCATTTTCGGGTCGATCATGATCAGCCGGCAGTCCTGTGGCGTCAGTCGGTAGAGCAGCGACAGGATCATGGTGTTGATGGCGACCGACTTGCCCGAGCCGGTGGTGCCGGCGACCAGCACGTGCGGCATCTTGGCGATGTCGACGATGACCGCCTCGCCATTGATGGTCTTGCCGAGCGCCAGCGCCAGCTTGGCCTTGGTGGTCTCGAAATCGCGGCTGGCCATGATTTCCCTGAGATAGACGGTCTCGCGCTTGGCGTTCGGCAGCTCGATGCCAATGGCGTTGCGGCCCGGCACCACGGCGACGCGGCAGGCGATCGCGCTCATCGATCGGGCGATGTCGTCGGACAGGCCGATGACCCGCGACGATTTGATGCCGGGCGCCGGTTCCAGCTCATAGAGCGTGACGACCGGGCCGGGGCGGACATGGATGATCTCGCCCTTGACGCCGAAATCCTCCAGCACGCCTTCGAGCAGGCGGGCATTCTGCTCGAGCGCGTCCTTGGACAGGCTGGCGTCGCGCACGACGTTCTTCGGCTCGGACAGGAAATGCAGCGACGGCATTTCGAATTGTTCGGAGCCGATCAGCGAGGACTGCGCTTCGCGCTGGACACGCGCGCCCGGAACCGGCCGCGGCGCCGGCGCCGCGACGCGGGTGGCTGCATCGGAGCGGAACGGCTGCACCTTCGCATTGGGCGCAGCGCTGCGCTGGCCCGCGGGCTCCGGCGCAAAATCCATGTCATCGTCAAAAACATCGGCGTCGTCGGGATCGAGCGAGGCGCTGCGGTCGTTGACCATGGCGGCGAAGAATTCCGGCTCGACGCGGGCCCGGCCGTCGGCGCTCATCCGCGATTCGGCGAATTCGGCCGATTCGACCCGTTCGGCAGCGCGCCGCCAGGCGCTGGCGCGCGGCTCCGGTTCGAAATCGTCGCGCTCGCGGCGGCGAGCGGCGCGGCGGCGGAGATAGGCCCGCAACGACAGCCACCAATGCGTGATCGCGCCTAGCGCCAGAATGCCCTCGTCGCCCTCGTCCTCATCATTGTCGAAAAGCAGGTCGTCCTGGTCGGCTGCGGCCGGTTGCTCCAGGACGGCGAAACCATTCTTGCGTGCAATCAGCGCCGAGCCGTAGGCAAACAGCCACAGTGCCGGCGCGGCCAGAAGCACGGCGAGCACGCTGGCGATGAGACCGGTCGGATAGCCGCCGACGACGAGGCCGGGAATCTTCAGCACCATGTCGCCGAACACGCCGCCGAGACCGGTCGGCAGCGGCCAGGTCTTGGGAGGCACCACGCAGCCGGCCATGGCCGCGGCAAGCACCGCGTAACCGAACCAGGCGAGCCCGCGCTTCGGCAGCCTGTCGACGCCGCGTGCCGAAAACAGCAGAAATCCCCAGGCCACCGCCGGCACCAGCGCCGCGACCGCGGCAAGGCCGAAGAACTGCATGGCTAGGTCAGAGAAGACAGCGCCCACATAGCCCATGGCGTTGGTGACGATGTTGTCGGTGGCGTGGGAGAAGCTTGGGTCGGCGACGTTCCAGGTGGCGAGGCTGGCGACGCCGAAGGCGACCAGCGCAAACAGGCCGGCGCCAAGCAGCCGGCCGACCTGACGCCGCGCGAACGCCCGGATGCCGTGCCCCGTATCGGCCAGCGCAAGCGGTGCTGTAGCCCCTGAACGCATTCGTCGTTCCCCGTCTGTCTTGGACTGGCCGGACGCATGACGCACTCCGGCAGATTCGGATGCCAGACTATCGGCGGGAAGGTTAAGGCCGCATTAACCATGGGTGCGTGCCGGCGCTCCCCGATTGGAAACCAGTCACACAAATGGCGGGCACGCTGGCCAGCCCGATGTTTCATCGCCAAGATCGATCAGGCGCCCGATCAAGCGATTGTGACCGAGCCTGGACTGCCACCGGGCGCGGCATCGCACGAAAAAAGAGGCCCGGAACCGGTCCGGGCCTCAATGCGTGAGCCCTTTTCGGGAGCGTCACGACGGGAGGGAAGGTGTTGGGCGGCCGAGGCCGCCCCAGACAAGACCCACAGGTGGCCTGGCTTACGGGTGATAGGCCGCTTCGCCATGCGCGGTGAGGTCGAGCCCTTCGCGCTCTGCATCGGCTGTCGGGCGCAAGCCTACGATCATATCGACGATCTTGTAGAGGATGGCGCTGCCGATGCCCGACCACAGGACGGTTACCAGGACACCCTTGAACTGCGACCACAACTGGGTCGCCGTGCCGGCATAGCCGGCGGCGAAGTCGGCCGTCGAATAATCGACGATGCCGGCGCCGCCGAGGGCGGGATTGACCAGGATGCCGGTGCCGAGCGCGCCGATGATGCCGCCGACGCAGTGGATGCCGAAGACATCGAGGCTGTCGTCGTAGCCGAACTTGTTCTTCACGACCGAGACGAAGAAGTAGCAGACGCAGCTGGCGACGATGCCGAGCACGATGACGCCCATCGGTCCGCCAAAGCCGGCGGCGGGCGTGACGGCGACAAGGCCGGTAACAGCGCCCGAAACCGCGCCAAGCATGGAGGCTTTGCCGCGCAGCAGCGTTTCGAGCACGATCCAGGTCACTGCCGCCGCCGCTGTGGCGACGAAGGTGTTGACCATGGCCAGCACCGCATAGGCGTTGGCTTCGAGGTTCGAACCGGCGTTGAAGCCGAACCAGCCGACCCACAGCAGCGACGCGCCGACCATGGTCAGTGTCATCGAATGCGGCGCCATGACGTCCTTGTTGTAGCCGATGCGCTTGCCGATCATCAGCGCGCCGACAAGGCCGGCGATGCCCGCATTGATGTGGACGACGGTGCCGCCGGCGAAGTCGATGGCGCCGAAGCTGAAGATGAGCCCCGACGGGTCGCTGTAAGCGCTCGGGCCGCCCCAGAACCAGACCATATGCGCGATCGGGAAGTAGACGAATGTGACCCACAGGATGGTGAAAAGGATCACAGCCGAAAACTTGACGCGTTCGGCGAAGGCGCCGACGATCAGGGCAGGCGTGATGCAGGCGAAGCTCATCTGGAAGATCACGAACACCAGCTCAGGAATGGCGACGCCCTTGGTAAAAGTTTCCGACACCGTCGTCACGTCGACGCCGGCGAGAAACATCTTGGAAAGGCCGCCGACGAAGGCGTTGCCGGGGGTGAAGGCAAGGCTGTAGCCGTAGAAAACCCAGACGATCATGACCACGCTGGTGATGGTGAAGACCTGCATCAGCACCGACAGCATATTCTTGGCGCGAACCAGGCCGCCGTAGAAAAGGGCAAGGCCGGGAATGGTCATCAGCAGCACCAGGATGGTGGAGATCATCATCCACGTCGTGTCGCCCTTGTCGACGGTAAAGGCCGGCGCCGCTGGCGCGGCCGATGCGGCCGGCGCCGCTTCCTGCGCGAATGCGGCGACCGTGCCCAGCGCTGCGATAGCGAGTGAGCCCAGCAGCGCGGTGCGCGCCACCGACTTCAAAGTAGAAGGAATATTCATTGAACTCTCCATTGGAATACGTTTCCGCAGCTCAAAGCGCGTCGGTGTCTGTTTCGCCGGTGCGAATGCGCACCGCCTGGTCGATGCCGAAAACGAAGATCTTGCCGTCGCCGATCTGACCGGTCTTGGCCGCCGCAGTGATGGCTTCGACGGCCTTGTCGACCATGTCCAGGCCGACCGCGACTTCGATCTTGATCTTCGGCAGGAAGCTGACCGCGTATTCCGCCCCGCGATAGATTTCCGTGTGTCCCTTCTGACGCCCGTAGCCTTTGACTTCGGTGACGGTCAGGCCCTGGATGCCGACTGCGGTGAGCGCTTCGCGCACCTCGTCGAGCTTGAACGGCTTGATGATTGCCATCACGATTTTCATAAGGTTTCACCCTTTACTGTTGCGGGTCCCCGCGTTTGCACGACTTCGCCGATCCCCATGAGAGCCGGAGAGTGCCCGCTAGGATTCAAGCTACGTGCCAGTTGCCGAAGCAGGGTGTTAAGCTGCTGTTAAATAACGACTTGGGGAAGGTTTGTCGGCTGACTGTTCATAGTCGCGGCAGCGCATCTGTTTAAAAAATAGGCAATTTTGCAAAATTGCCTATTCCGCGGGCGGCCGCTTCAGCCTGATCAGGCCTTCCTGGGCAACCGAGGCGATCAACGTGCCGTCGCGGGCAAACAGCGACCCGCGCGTGAACCCCCGCGACCCTTGCGTCGACGGGCTGTCCTGCGTGTAGAGCATCCAGTCGTCGAGTGGATGGCTGCGATGGAACCACATCGCGTGATCGAGGCTCGCCGCCTGGATGTCGCTATCGAAGATGGCGCGGCCATGCGCAAAGGTCGAGGTATCGAGCAGCGTCATGTCGGAAAGATAGGCAAGCACGGCCGCCTGCGTGGCGCGATCGCCCGGAACCGGGCCGGTGGTGCGGATCCAGATGTTCTGTTTCGGCTCCAGCTTCTCCCGGCTGGTGTAATGCTCCAGCATCACCGGCTTCATCTCGATCGGCCGGTCACGCTCCCAGTAGCGCCTGATGCCGTCGGGCACGGCCGCACCGAACTTGCCGATCAATTCGCGCTGCGACAGCAATGTGTCGGGCGCCGGCACGTCCAGCGGCATTGGCACCTGGTGCTCGAGACCGACCTCGTCCTGCTGGAACGAGGCTTCCAGCGAAAAGATCGCCTGGCCGTGCTGGACCGCCACGACGNCGAGACCGACCTCGTCCTGCTGGAACGAGGCTTCCAGCGAAAAGATCGCCTGGCCGTGCTGGACCGCCACGACGCGCCGCGTGGTGAAGGAGCCGCCGTCGCGGATGCGGTCGACCTGGTAGATGATCGGCACCTTGGTGTCGCCCGGCCGCATGAAATAGCCGTGCAGCGAATGGACGTGGCGTTCGGGCTCGACCGTTCGCTGGGCGGCGACCAGCGCCTGGGCGATGGTCTGGCCGCCGAAGACACGCTGCCAGTCGAGTTTGGGGCTGCGACCACGGTAGAGGTTGTGTTCCAGCTGCTCGAGGTCGAGAATGCCGAGAAGCTCGTCCATGGCCGCCGTCATGTTTCGCGCCCTCGTGTCCTTCTGATTCCGAAGTTCGCCTGATTTCGATATTTCACTCGAAGCGAACTTCAGAAGCCGCAAAAGTGTTATGGCGGTTTCCGACAGGAATGACAGGCAGTCAAGGCCGGAAAGAAATTTGGCCGGAAAGGAATTTGCCATGGTCGACAAGGCGGATGCAAAAAACCGAACCGCGCTCGACATTCTGGTCGCCGGCGCCGGCTATGTCGGCCTTGCCGCCGCCGTATCGCTGAAACAAGCGCGACCGAGCCTGGCGGTCGCTGTCGTCGACGCCGCGCCCGCCGGTGTCTGGCAAAAGGACGGCCGCGCCTCGGCGATCGCCGCTGCCGCTTGCCGCATGCTCGACCAGCTCGGCGTCTGGGCCGAAATCGCCCCCGAGGCGCAGGCGATCACCGAGATGATCGTCACCGATTCGCGCACCTCCGATCCGCTGCGCCCGGTGTTTCTCACTTTCGATGGCGAGGTCGCGCCCGGCGAAGCGTTTGCGCATATGGTCGCCAACAGGGATTTGAACGGCGCCCTGCGCCGGCGCGCTGAAACACTCGGCATCGACATCATCGAAGGCGTCGCCGTCAGTGCCTTCGACGTCAACGGCGCCGGCATCACCGTGCATCTTGCCGACGGCGCGACGCTGAAGGCGCGGCTGCTGATCGCCGCCGACGGCGTCAACTCGAAGCTGCGCGACATGGCCGGCATCAAGACGGTGAAATGGGACTACGGCCAGTCCGGCATCGTCTGCACCGTCGCGCATGAACGGCCGCATAATGGCCGCGCCGAAGAGCATTTTCTGCCAGCCGGCCCGTTCGCCACGCTGCCGCTCAAGCCGGACAAGGACGGCACCCACCGCTCGTCGATCGTCTGGGTCGAGCGGTCGGAAGACGCCGAAAAATTGGTCGACGGCGACGACCTCGTCTTCGAGCACGAGCTGGAACAGCGGTTTGGCCTGAAGCTCGGCGAAATTCGCGTCGCCGACAGGCCACGTGCCTGGCCGCTCGGCCTGACCATCGCCCGCGATTTCGTCGCGCCGCGCATTGCGCTCGCCGGCGACGCCGCCCACGGCATCCACCCGATCGCCGGCCAGGGCCTCAATCTCGGTTTCAAGGATGTGGCGGCGTTGGCCGAAGTGGTGGTCGAGGCCGACCGGCTCGGCCAGGATGTCGGTGCGCTCGACGTGCTCGAACGCTACCAGCAGTGGCGGCGCTTCGACACGCTGCAGATGGGCATCACCACCGATGTCCTGAACCGGCTGTTTTCCAACGACATCGGCCCGTTGCGCGCCGTCCGCGACATCGGCCTCGGTCTCGTCGAACGCATGCCGCGGCTGAAGGATTTCTTCATCCGCCAGGCGTCCGGTCTGTCCGGCGACACGCCGAAACTGCTCAAGGGCGAGGCGATCTGAACCCGACTGACGGGCCGGCATCACCTGAATATCAGCACACCCTTAGTTGACCTCGAAGCCGAGCTTCTGGCGCAGCCGCAGTATCCTCTGGTCGGATATTTTTAGGGGTTGCTCACCAGCCTGCGCCGCGCGGTTCACCATCTGCAGCAAATCGTTTCGCTCAGTCACATCGAGACGTTCGCGCAGGAACGGCGCCAGTTTGTCGATGACGATCGTGGCATCGTCGATCTGGGACGCCGCCCATTTGGCGTAGACCACGGCCTCATCGGTCTTCTTGTCGTCTGCAATCTCCGAAATCACCGACCGAATCACGGCTTCGCGCTGCGGCAGGACAGGGCCGTTCTCGGAAATGATTGCGGTGATCAGCGTCGCGGCCGCCACGACCGGATCGTCGATCGCCGTCAGCGGTGAGAGCGCCGCCTGATTGCGCAACCTCTTGCGCCGAATGTTGCCTTGCACCCGCCCGACGACGTCCGCGACCTCGCGCGCCGCATCGTTCATGGCCTTCATCCGATACCACCAGAACGCCGCCACTCCCAACAGCCCAATTGCAGCAATCAGTATATGCATGCCCGAAATCCCCCAACCGCAGCGACGATAGGAGAAGTGCCGTCTCGCTTCAACACGCAAAAGTTGCGCCCGCCGATGAAATCGATTCCGCCGGACGCAATCGGAATAATGTTCAGGATCCCGGTACGCTGTAGATCGCCCTGACCTCGATCGTGCCGATTTCGGCCAGCGGAATCCCGCCGGCGATCTCCAGCGCCTCGTCGAGATCCGCCGCCTCGATCATGACGAAGCCGAGCAATTGCTCCTTGGTCTCGGCGAAGGGACCATCGGTGATCAGCCGCTTGCCCTTGCGCCGGCGCACGGTTTTCGAGGTTTTTACCGACTGCAGTGCCTGCGCGATGATCAGCCGGCCGCTTTGCTCCACCGATTTGTCATAGGCCAGCGAGTCGGCGTCGAGCCTGGCCAGCCTCTCCGGGCTCATTGCGTAAAGGTCTTTTTCCTCACCATAAACCAGGCAAACATATTTCATCTCTCATCTTCCTTGTTGGGACGAACTGTTGGCGACCAAGGTCCGAGCCGGGCTTTTGACCGCCGCATGATCGAGAAGGGATACCGCAACCCCTATCATGGCGACCGCAGCAAGCAGTCGACCGAAACCGGAAGGTTGCCGATCCAACCGGTCAGGTTCCTGTTCAGCCGCCTTTCGGCCGGTGTCACCCCAGTGAGCAGAAAACAGATTATTCATGGTGTCCTCCATTCGGCCACGAAACCCGTGGCCGCCCGCAGGACGGCCGAGGCAGATGGAAGTCGACATTTTTGCACGCGGATTTTTTTTACGCGTCGCCATTGGCGCGAAAGCACGGGTGGCCTTCGTGCCCGCGCGCGCTATAGTCGACCAGACGCCGATCACGGCTCAGCCACCACAATCAAGGAGGATTTCATGGACCGCACCGCAAACGCCGTCTGGAAAGGCAATCTGAAAGAGGGCAAGGGCACGCTCGACACGCAGAGCGCGGCTCTGAAAGGCACGCCCTACTCGTTCAAGGCGCGGTTCGAGGATGAAAGCGGCAAGGCCGGCACCAATCCGGAGGAACTCATCGCCGCCGCGCATGCCGGCTGCTACGCCATGCAGTTCTCTCACTTCCTGGCCGAGAACGGCACCCCCGCCACCGAACTCGACGCCAAGGCGGTGGTGACGCTGATCCCTGGCACGGGGATCACAGGCAGCGCGCTCACGGTGGTCGGCAAGGTGCCGGGCATCGATGCGGCGAAGTTCCAGGAGCTGGCCGAGAAGGCCAAGGCCGAATGCCCGGTCTCGAAGGCACTCGGCGCCATAAAGGTTTCGCTCGACGCCAAGCTCGGCTGAGAGCGCTTTCACATATGACCAATTCCAGCCGGTGTAGGAAGCCATCATTGTTGAAGCCGGCTCCGCCCCTCATTGCCCTGCCGGGCATTTCTCCCCGTATAATGACGGGGAGAAAGAAGCTGGCCGCAGCTACGGCACCCTTCTTGCAACGCTGATAATTGCCGAAACGGCCGATGAGCATCCCTCTCCGCGTCACTATACGGGGAGAGGTCGCCGGCAGGCGGGTGAGGGGCAGCGCTAACCGATCGAGAGTGGCAACGAACAAGATTCCTAGAGAGGGCGCTCCCCTCCAACACCTCAAAAGGTCATCAGCGTCCGTCGCCGGTCAGCGCGTCGATGCGTGCGCGCAGCTGTGCGACCTCTTCCTCGAGAGCCTGCACGCGAGCTTCGAGATCCGAGGCCGGCGAAGGCGCTTGCAAGGGCGCTGCGGCAGCCGACAGCTGCAGCGGCCCGCCCAAGAGATGCACATAGCGGTCCTCACGCTGGCCGGGACCACGATCGATCTGCTGAACGAGCGGCGGCTTGCGGCCGATCAACAGGTCGAGATTGCTGCGAAGCTCGTCGATGGAGGGCAACCGCGCCATGCGCTCGCTCCGTGCCAGCAATTCATAGGCGGTCTGCGGACCGCGCAGCAACAGCAACCCAAGCAGCGCAATCTGCGCCGAGGTCAGCGAAAAGCGCTGCGCGACGACATGCTCGTAGCGCTCGACACGCGAGGCAAAGACCTGCCTGACCAGCCCCTTGTGCTCGAGTTGGCCAAGCGCTCGTCTCACCTCGACAAGCTCGACCGACATCACCGGCTCGCGCGCCGTCTTCTGGTTGGCGGCGGCAAGTGCCGCATTGAGCGTCAGCGGGTAGATGTCGGGCGTCAGTTCCTTCTTTTCGATCAGGCAACCGAGCACGCGCGCTTCGACGGGAGAGAGGATGGGGAGTTCGGGATCGGTCATGGGTCGGCTATCCTTTGAAGTCGGCGGGACAGCGCCGGCGCGAAGGATCACTACCGACGAGATGATCCCTGCAGCAACCCGTCCGAAGCTAAACCCTTCTCTCCACCATCATCTTCTTGATCTCGGCGATCGCCTTGGCCGGGTTCAGCCCCTTGGGACAGGTCTGGGCGCAGTTCATGATGGTGTGGCAGCGATAGAGCCGGAACGGGTCTTCGAGATTGTCGAGCCGTTCGCCCTTGGCCTCGTCCCGGGAATCGATCAGCCAGCGATAGGCCTGCAGCAGCGTCGCCGGACCGAGATAGCGGTCGCCGTTCCACCAATAGCTCGGGCATGAGGTCGAGCAGCAGGCGCACAGGATGCATTCATAGAGCCCGTCGAGCTTTTCGCGGTCCTCATGGCTCTGCAGCCATTCCTTGGCCGGCTCGGGCGACACCGTCTTCAGCCACGGCTCGATCGAGGCGTGCTGGGCGTAGAAATTGGTCAGGTCGGGCACCAGGTCCTTGACCACCGGCATATGCGGCAGCGGGTAGACCTTGATCGCGCCGGAAATGTCATCGCAGCCCTTGGTGCAGGCGAGCGTGTTGGAACCGTCGATATTCATGGCGCAGGAGCCGCAAATGCCCTCGCGGCAGGAGCGGCGCAGCGTCAGCGTCGGGTCGATCTTGTTCTTGATGTAGAGCAGAGCGTCGAGCACCATCGGCCCGCAATCGTCCATGTCGACGAAATAGGTGTCCATGCGCGGGTTCTCGTCATCGTCCGGCGACCAGCGGTAGATGCGGTACTCCCGCAGATTGGTCGCACCCTCCGGCTTCGGCCAGGTTTTTCCGGCCTTGATCTTCGAGTTTTTCGGAAGGGTGAGTTCGACCATTATCTCAGGTCCTTTCGGATGACGAGCTTCAGCCCGGACCAAGTCCCGTTTACGGCGGCCATCATCAATACACCCTGGCCTTGGGCGCGATCTTGGCCAGGTTGATGCCGCCGTCTGCTTCCCTGAGCAGCGGCTCGGTGTGCACCGGCCGATAGCTGAGCGACACCTCGCCGGCCTCGCTGAGCCGGGACAGCGTGTGCTTGCGCCAGTTCGCGTCGTCGCGCGCCGAAAAATCCTCCCGCGCATGCGCGCCACGGCTCTCCTTGCGCGCCTCGGCGGCGTAGACCGTGGTGATGGCGTTGGCCATCAGGTTTTCCAGCTCCAGCGTCTCGACCAGGTCGGAATTCCAGATCATCGAGCGATCGAACACTTTTACGTCCTTGAGCTCGCCCCAGATCTGCGAAATGCGCTTGCAGCCGCTTTGCAGTGATTCCTGGGTGCGGAACACCGCCGCATCGTCCTGCATCGCCTTCTGCATCTTTTCGCGCAAAACCGCCGTCGGCGTCGAGCCGTTGGCGTGGCGCAGCCGGTCGAAGCGGTCCATGATCTTGTCGACCGAGGCTTCGTTGGGCGACGGGATTGCCGCGTTGCGGTCGATCACCTGGCCGGCCCGGATCGCCGCCGCGCGGCCGAACACCACCAGATCGATCAGCGAGTTGGAGCCCAGCCGGTTGGCGCCGTGGACGGAGGCGCAGCCGGCTTCGCCGACCGCCATCAGCCCGGGCGACACCTGGTCCGGGTTCAAGGCGGTGGGGTTGAGCACCTCGCCCCAGTAGTTGGTCGGCATGCCGCCCATATTGTAGTGGACCGTCGGCAGCACCGGGATCGGCTCCTTGGTCAGGTCGACGCCGGCAAAGATCTTTGCCGACTCCGAAATACCCGGAAGTCGCTCGTGCAAAACGGCCGGATCGAGGTGGTCGAGGTGGAGGAAAATATGGTCCTTGTTCTTGCCGACGCCGCGTCCCTCGCGAATCTCCAGCGTCATGCAGCGCGAAACCACGTCACGCGAGGCGAGGTCCTTGGCCGACGGCGCATAGCGCTCCATGAAGCGCTCGCCTTCTGAATTGACGAGATAGCCGCCTTCGCCGCGCGCGCCCTCGGTGATCAGGCAGCCGGCGCCGTAGATGCCGGTCGGGTGGAACTGCACGAATTCCATGTCCTGCAGCGGCAGCCCGGCCCGCGCCGCCATGCCGCCGCCGTCGCCGGTGCAGGTGTGCGCCGAGGTCGCCGAGAAATAGGCGCGGCCATAGCCGCCGGTCGCCAGCACCACCATCTTTGCCGAAAAACGGTGGATGGTGCCGTCGTCGAGGTTCCAGGCGACGACGCCGGTGCAGGTGCCATCCGGCTCCATGATCAGGTCGAGCGCGAAATACTCTATGAAGAACTGCGCGTTGTTCTTCAGCGACTGGCCGTAGAGCGTGTGCAGGATGGCGTGGCCGGTGCGGTCGGCGGCCGCACAGGTGCGCTGTACCGGCGGGCCGTCGCCGAAATTCATCATGTGGCCGCCGAACGGCCGCTGGTAGATCTTGCCCTCTTCGGTGCGCGAGAACGGCACGCCATAATGCTCGAGCTCGTACACGGCGGCGGGTGCTTCGCGCACCAGATATTCCATGGCGTCGACGTCGCCGAGCCAATCCGATCCTTTCACGGTGTCGTACATGTGCCACTGCCAGGAATCGGGGCCCATGTTGGACAGCGAGGCGGCGATGCCGCCCTGAGCGGCGACAGTGTGCGACCGCGTCGGGAAAACCTTGGTGATGCAGGCGGTGCGCAGGCCCTGTTCGGCCATGCCGAGCGTGGCGCGCAGGCCGGCGCCGCCGGCGCCGACCACAACCACGTCGAATTTGTGGTCGACATAGCTGTAGGCGGACGCCGTGTTGGCGTTGTTCGCGTCCTTGGCCAAAATTTCAGCCTCCAAATGCCAGTTTGAGCAGGGCGAAGATCGAGGCGACGCCGACCACTACGGGAAAGAATGTGTTGAGGGCGAGCAGCGCCAGCCTCATGCCCTCGCCATGCACATAATCCTCGATGATCGCCTGCATGCCGAGCCGCATATGGTAGAGCCCGGACAACAGCACCAGGGCCAGGACCAGCGCCACGAACGGGTTGGCAAGTGCGGCGCGCACTTGCGCATAGCCGGCGCCGTTCAGCGCGATCAGAAAGCCGACGAAGAACAGGATCAACGGAATGTTGGCGATCGCCGTCAGGCGTTGGCGCCAGAAATGCTCCGTGCCCTCGCGGGCGGAGCCGAGGCCGCGGACCTTGGCCAGCGGCGTGCGCATGTCGGTGTTGTGGTGGCTCACGATCAGGCTCCCCGCGCCATGTAGCCGGCGATCCAGATCAGCAGCGTCAGTACGACCGAGCCGGCCAGCGTCGCCCAGGCGACCCTGGAGGCGGTGTCCTTTTCAAGACCGGCCCCGGTGTCCCAGATCAGATGGCGCACGCCGCCCAGCATGTGGTGCATCAGCGCCCAGGTATAGAACAACAGCACCAGCCGCCCCAGCCACGAGCCGAAGGCCCAGTTGACGGCATCGAAGGTGGATTGCGAGCTCGCCGCCGCCATCAGCCACAGCGCGACCAGCAGCGTGCCGAAATAGAGCGCCCCGCCCGTGATGCGATGGATGATCGACATCGTCATCGTGATCGGCGGTCGATAGACGGTCAGATGCGGCGAAAGCGGCCGTTCACGTCTGGCAAATTCGCGGGTGGCTGGTGATTTGCTCATGGCTCCCCCAGTTCGGCGTCTCTGGAGCCCCAGGTGGAAATGCGGCATTACCGCTTCCGGTTGCGACTTTGGACAGCCCGGTTTCTAATGCTCTTTTTGCACCGCGTCAAAGCCGGAAATCGTTTCGAAAACCTAATTTAGTCTGACAAAAGGCAGTGTTTGGCTTCAATCGATTAGGGCGCGATCCAAAGCCGGCGCAATGTTCGCTGCGGTGCGGTATGTGGTTTCGATCCTACGGCTTGGGGCACGTGAGTACCGGCCTCCGCCGGCCGTAGCCTTAACTGCCGCTACCGCTCATGAGTGCTTCGGCCGGCGAAGGCCGGAAGCGCACGAAACCACTGTTTGCAGACCGGCCTTACCTGAATATCGGCATGCCCCTAACGCTTGCAGGTCAGCGGCGTCCTCCCGCCCTTCATTACCAGCGCGTCGCGCCCGTCGATCACGATTGCGTCATGCGCCGCGCCGAAGCGGCTGTTTTGATTGGCTGGCGAGGCCGGCAGGTCCTCGCTGGCGCCGTCCGGGCCAAGCACCCGCACCGAAGTGCCGAGGTTTTCGATGGTGATCCTGGCGCCATCGGCGCAAGTGTAAGTCGCGGTGCGCGGCTGCGGTGAATCGGCGAGCGGATTTCCAGCCTTCGGCGCATTGGTCTGAGACACGCAGGCAATTGTGGTCAGCAATGGACAAAGGGCCAGCGTCACCCGAAACGTCCGGCCTAACGCCATGTACTGTCTCCCTACGCGTCAATCCAGCCGCGATGCTTTGCCAAGATCACCCGATGTCGCGCTCGGCGCCGGCTGCGATGGTGGCGGCAAGCATGGCCGAAAGATGGCCGCGGATATTAACCATGTTTGCCGAGACCTGGCGGCCAACAGGGCTGGCCTCTTAACAATGGTTAAGAAAAGGTTAATTTATGATTCGAGCAAGACTCGGTCTCTGACAAATGGGGACGCCATGCGTTCGAATTCAGCCAGATCGCGCCTTCCGGCGCCCCTCTCGATGGCCATCGTCCTGGTGGCGGTGGCCATCGGCTTCGCAGCGCCGGCACGCGCCGGGACGCGCGACCGCGTCTATGCCGATTCGTTCGGCAATCTCGTCATCGAGAGCGCCGCCGGCTACAAGCGCATCCTCGTTGGCCAGGGCGAATTGGCCACGGAAATGTCGGATTACGTCGGTGCCGGCCGGCCCAAAATCGTCTATCAAGACGAACCGGACGATGTCAGCAGCCGCGACTGCTACAGGCCGCCGGTTTTCGTCAAGGGCCGCAGCTATATGTACGGGCTTTCCGACGGCGAGATGCCGGAGCTTAGCCCCTGCCGCTGATCTTCGGCCCGGCATTGGCGACAGCCGGCTGCCGGGCGGCGATTGATCCTATCGAGATCCGCACGCAATTGCGTCCGCTGCCCTTCGCTTGATAGAGCGCTTCGTCGGCGCGCCGCAGCAGGTCGGAAAAATTCTCAGTCGGGTGGAGCTCGGCAACGCCGAAGCTGGCGGTGCAACGATGGTTCGCCGGCAGACAGTCGATCGGCAACGCCCCGAAAGCGCTGCGCGTGCCTTCGGCGAAGAGCCGCGCGGCGGCGAGGTTGGTTCCCGGCAGGATGATGGCGAATTCCTCACCACCGATGCGGCCGGCGACGTGATGCTTGGCGGCCGCATCACGCAGGAAGCCGGCAAAGGCCTCGATGACCCTGTCGCCTGATGCATGGCCGAAACTGTCGTTGATCCTCTTGAAATGGTCGAGGTCGGCGATGACCAGCGCGACCGGAATACCCCTGCGCACGGCGTCACGCATCGCAAGCTCGGCATGACGCTCGAAGCCGCCACGGTTGAGCAGTCTCGACAGCGTGTCCGTCTCCGACTTCGACGTCGCTTCGGCGAGCACGTCGCGGACCAGAATGATCAGGATGAGAAGCGCGATTGTCATGGCAAACACCGTGCCAAGCGACTGCGACACCAGAGCATAGTTGCTCTGCAGATAGGCCTGCGGATTGGCTCCCCAGCCGCCCATTTCATGGGCGATGAACGGCTTGCTCACGAATTGCAGGGTGCTGGCCGCCAGTACGGCCATCAGCGCATTGTCGAGCCAGTCGCGTCTTTGCCTTGACGACCAGACGATGCCGACGCCGACGAACTGCATGGCGGCATAGGGAAGCTGGTAGGCCATCATGCGGGCAAGCGACTGGCGCGGCAGATCCTGCACGAAATACACGGCCACAGTGGCCGCAAACAGGAAGACGAGCATCGGCACCCAAGGCAGCGCCACGCCGTATTTATGGGCGAGCCCGCCATTGAAGGCGATAGTGGCGCCCAGGAAAACGGCGAAGCCCGCGACGACTGCGGGTCGCGCATTGTCGAAGAGCGGAATGCTGAACTCGATGGCGAAATAGGCCATCCCGAGCAGATAACCGAAGACCAGCCAGCGCGCCGGCGCGCGCGCCAAGTCGTTGAACGATATGGTCATGAAGGCAGCCGCCAGCAGGCCGGCGACGAGCAGGTTGATTGCAAGGATGAACTCTGCGCCGCCGCCCATGTGGTCTTTCACACTCCCTGCGACAGCAAATCACGAACGGGCGAAAAAGACGTTAACATGGGCGTAGGACGGAATGCGCTCGAATTGAACAGCGCACCCGCGCTGTTTGTTTGTTTAGCGCGATTTCTGCGGCGCCAAGCGATTCCCTTGGCTGCAAATGCTCTAGACGTGGACGATCAGCCGGCTTTGAGCGGCTCCACGACCAGCGCCGTTTCCGAGCGTCCATGGGCCGACCGTTCATAGGATAGCCGCACGCTGTCGCGGCCGTTCCGTTTGGCCTTGTAAAGTGCCTCGTCGGCGCGGCGCATCAGCGGCTCCAGCCCCTCCTCGCCGGTGTAGGCCGCCACGCCGAAGCTCGCCGTTACTCTTGTGCCGGGCGGAAGCCCGTCGACGCTGCCTGCCGAATAGACCGTGCGAATGGCTTCGGCAAACAGCCTTGCCGCGCCAAGGTCGCTCAGCGGCAAAAGCACGGCGAACTCCTCGCCACCGATGCGGCCGGCGACGCAGCTGGTGCCGGCAGCCGATCGAAGCTTGGCGGCGAAATCGGCGATCACGCGATCACCCGCCGCATGCCCGTGCAGATCGTTGACTGCCTTGAAGTTATCGAGGTCGGCGAGCACCAGCGCGACCGGAAGTTTGGCGGTGGCGCAGTGCCGCAGGAGATGCGTGGCGCGTCCTCGAAGCCGCGCCGGTTGAGCAGGCCCGACAGCGGGTCGGTGTACGCCTCGGCCTTCAGCGTTTTCATTACGTCCAGCGCAGCCGCGCAGAACAGGCTAAGCGCGATGAGCAGCGACAGCAGTGCATGCGACAACAGCGCTGTCGTCCAGTAGGACGAGGCATAGAACCCGTCATAGCTTTGGTAGGGTCCATGCGCGATGACGATAACGAGGGTGCGCGCGACGAAATTCAGCCCGGAAAGCAGCGACAGCACGAACAGCATCATTTCCGTCGGGCCCCTGTCGCGCACCACGCGCAGTTCGGCGGCGACAACCAGGCTGAGCCCGCCGAAAGCGAAATTCATCGCCAGGATTCGCCAGGTGAGATCGGGCTGGATGAACATGAACCAGCAAAAAGCGGCCAGGCCGCTGCTCGCCAGAAAGCCGATCGCAACAAACGGCACGCGCCGTCCATAGCGTGTCACAATCGCGCCGGCGAGACCACTGGCGGCAATCGTGAAGCAGGTGACGGAGAGCAGTTTGGTCGGCGCCATGCCGATGGGCAGGGTGAAGTACTGCAGCAGGAAGCCGGCCGCCGAAAGCCAGTAACTGGCGGCGAGCACAGCCAGATAGGGGCAGTGACGCTGATACAACCACAGCACGAGAAACACCGCGCCGAGCGCAAGCGCGATCGTCGGGTTGAGCAACCCTGTCAGCAGACCGTTGTCCAAAGGACCGTGAACCCCCACGCTTCCGTGAGAGAGACCTTAGGGCGCAAGCCCCAACAAGCGGTTAAGCAAAGTGGAATATGGCTGCCATGAAGCCGCTGCACGGAACTTGAAACCGCGACCGGCGTTTTCCAGCAGCAATCGATGGAGACGCTTTCATGGCCGATACGATCATGCTGACCGACCACGAGGCAATTCGCTCTTGGGCCGCGTCACGTGCCGGATTTCCGGCAATCGTCGATGTATCGCCCGAAACGGGCACGCAAGCCATGCTGAGGCTGGTTTTCGGCCAGCATGCCTATCAGGACCAGGACCAGGCCGAACGCCCCGCCAACGCCGGCGGCTACGAACTGGTCGAATGGGACGAATGGTTCAAGCTGTTCGACGAACGGCAGCTGGCGCTCGTGGTGGCAAAGGATGAACCCGGCCGCCGTGAGCAATTCCACGAATTCGTCAGGCGCCCGGCGTGAAGAGAACCCGAACCGCATCGCGGTTCGGGGTCTGGCAACTCGTCAGCGGGTTATTTCCACTCGCGGATGTCGACGAAATGGCCGGCGATCGCCGCCGCCGCCGCCATCGCCGGCGACACCAGATGGGTGCGGCCCTTAAAACCCTGGCGGCCCTCGAAATTGCGGTTCGAGGTCGAGGCGCAGCGCTCATGCGGCTTCAGCCGGTCGTCGTTCATGGCAAGGCACATCGAGCAGCCCGGCTCGCGCCAGTCGAAGCCAGCGGCGACAAAGATCTTGTCGAGACCTTCGGCCTCCGCCTGCTCCTTGACCAGACCGGAGCCCGGCACGATCATCGCATCGACGTGAGGGCTGACTTTCTTGCCCTCGACCACCTTGGCGACAGCGCGGAGATCCTCGATGCGGCCGTTGGTGCAGGAGCCGATGAAGACGCGGTCGAGCGCGATATCGGTGATCTTGGTGCCTGGGGTCAGGCCCATATAGTCGAGCGCGCGCTGCTTGGACGTACGCTTGTTCTCATCGGTGATATCGTCTGGGTTCGGCACGATGCCCTGGACCGAGACGACGTCCTCGGGCGAGGAGCCCCAGGAGACGATCGGCGGCAGTTTCGCCGCGTCGAGCACGACCACCTTGTCGAAATGCGCGCCCTCGTCGGACTGCAGCGTCTTCCAGTAGGCGAGCGCGGCGTCCCATGCCTCGCCCTTCGGCGCGCGCGGCTTGTCCTTGACATAGGTGAAGGTTGTCTCGTCAGGCGCGATCAGGCCGGCCCGGGCACCGCCCTCGATCGACATGTTGCAGATGGTCATGCGGCCTTCCATGGACAGCGCGCGGATCGCTTCGCCGGCATATTCGATGACGTAGCCGGTGCCGCCGGCAGTGCCGATCTCGCCGATGATCGCCAAAATTATGTCCTTGGCGGTGACGCCTTCCGGCAGCACGCCGTCGACGCGCACCAGCATATTCCTGGCCTTGCGCTGGATCAGTGTCTGCGTGGCCAGCACATGCTCGACTTCCGACGTGCCTATGCCGTGCGCCAATGCGCCGAAAGCACCATGCGTCGAGGTGTGGCTGTCGCCGCAGACGATGGTCATGCCAGGCAGCGTAAAACCCTGCTCCGGGCCGATGATGTGGACGATGCCCTGGCGGATATCCTTCTCGGAATAGTATTCGACGCCAAAGTCCTTGGCGTTCCAGGCCAGCGCCTCGACCTGGATGCGGCTTTCCTCGTTCTTGATGCCGAACTTGCGCTCGGGCGAGGTGGACACATTGTGATCGACCACAGCCAGCGTCTTTTCCGGATGGCGGACCTTTCTGCCGGTCATGCGCAGGCCTTCGAAAGCTTGCGGGCTGGTCACTTCATGGACGAGGTGACGGTCGATATAGAGCAGGCAGGTGCCATCGTCCTGGCGGTCGACGACATGGTCGTCGAATATCTTGTCGTAGAGGGTGCGCGGTGCGCTCATGTGCGTAAATCCGTCGATATGAAAATGGGAAGTGACTGGCGCCGGCTAGCCGGCGAACACGGCCTAGCGAAGTCGGCTGGTCAGAGCGCCGGAAACGCGCGCCGAGAAACGCGACGGCAGGCGTTTTCTGTCCTGCAGCACGAACCCCTTGTAAGCCGGATCGCCAAAAAGCTGTTCCATGGCGTGGCTCATATCAATGTTTTGACTTTTCGGCAATTGCGGCTGCCTGGCGCGGCTCTGCCTTCTCCCCTTGTTGTGGGAGAAGGAAAAAGGCGCTTCAAACCACCTCGAACACAAATGTCTTCACCAGCGCCTCAGGTTCGGCGATCGCATAGCAGCGAAACCACGGGCTTTCTTCGACCGGCCGCCACTTTTTCGCCTGCTCCAGTTCGTCGAACGTCGCCTGAAACCCGCCGCTCGCAAAAACCTGGTCGCGAACGGTGAAGATGGCGTGGCCGCCCTTCCTAGTGATGCGCACCAGTTCATGCAGGCCGGAGGCCGGTGCATGGCTGATGGTGAACACGCCGGTCGAGAAGAAGGCGCGGAAATGCCCGTCCGGCCAGGGCAGCGGATCGCCGAGCATCGCCTGTTTCAGCTCGCTGTAAGCCTGCCGGCTGCCGGCGATTTTCAGCATTTCAGCCGACAGGTCGAGCCCGGCGATGTCCTCATAGCCCAGCGCCTTGAGCGACGGTCCCGACAGGCCGGTGCCGCAGCCGGCGTCGAGCAGCGGCCCTTCGCCTGACGGCACATGGCGCGCCACCCAGGCGGCGATCAGGAACGGCAGGAGGTAGCCGAGCGCGGCGGTTTCGCTGTCATAGGTCGCAGCCCAGGCGGCGTAGGCCTTGGCAAGCGCTTCCGGCGTGTCGGCCGTATAGACCGCATCCAGCGCCGCATTGGCTTTGTCGATGTTCATGGAACTGACCCTCCAAAACGTATTGGCCGCAATCGTAGCGCCGCCTTCGCCTGCCGGTTATTGCTCATGCTGGCGGCGCAGCCGCTTCTCCAGCGCCCGCAGGGCCAGCGACAGGCCGACCGTCAGGATGAGATAGATATAAGCGACGATCGAATAGGTCTCGAAGAAGCGGAACGAGCCGGCTGCATAGATCTTGCCCATCTGGGTGATGTCGGCGACGCCGAGCACCGAGACCAGCGAGGAATCCTTGACCATGGCGACGAAATCATTGCCGAGCGGCGGCAGGATGGTGCGGATCGCCTGCGGAAAGACGATCAGCCCAAAACGCTGGGTGCGCGTCAGCCCCAGCGCCTTCGCGGCCTCGATCTGGCCCTTCTCGACCGCCTCGATGCCGGCGCGGAAGACCTCCGAGATGAAGGCCGAATAGCCGATGGTCAGCGCCATGATGGCGCGCCATAGCAACGATACGTCGCGTATCATTAGCTCGCCGAAGAGGCCGGCGCTTTGCAGCGGCGCCGTCAGCGCGTTCCATCCCGCGACGAAGGCCGGCGCGCCGGCGAAGGCGATCCAGAACAACAGCACCAGCATTGGCACGCCGCGAATGATCTCGACATAAAAGCGCGCGATCTGGCGCAGCCAGCGCGACCCCGATAGGCCCATCAGCGCAATGGCGAGCCCGATTGCCGAGGCCAGCGCGAAGGCGACCATTGTGACGAACACGGTGATGCCGATGCCCTTGGCGACGGTCGCGAAAACCTGGGCATAGAGGTCGCTTGCGGCGATGAAGATAGCCGCTGCCAAGGCGAGCGCCGCGGCCACGGCGAGCCACCAGGGGAAGTCGGACTTGGCGGTTGAAGATGCGGTCGTTGCCATCAGGGCGCGCCGACGAACCAATGTCGCGCCAGGCCACCCTCCTCTGGCCTGCCGGCCATCTCCCCCTCAAGGGGGGAGATCGGCAGCTTCGCTGGCCGCGCTTTTTCTCTAACGTTGAAGATTGGCGAAAGCGGAGGGTACAGCAAATCTCCCCCCTTGAGGGGGAGATGTCCGGCAGGACAGAGGGGGGTGCACGGGCGCAGAGTCAGCGCGAGTTCCTGCGCGTCCCGCAATGTCCGCGACAAAAGTCCTACTGCCCCATCTTGTAATCAAGGAACCATTTCTTGTTGAGCGCGTCGAGTGTGCCGTCGGCCTTCAGCGCGGCGATGGCTGCGTTGACCGGTTTCACCAGATCCGAGCCTTTCGGAAAAATAAAGCCGAAATCCTCGGTGCCGAGTGGTCCGCCGATCAGCTTCAGCCCGCCATTGGACGCCTCGACATAGCCCTTGCCGGCAGTGCCGTCGGTCAGCACGACATCGACGTCGCCGGTCTTCAGCGCCTGCACCGTGGCGCCGAACGTCTCGAACAGTTTTATGCGCGGGTTCTGCTCATTCCCGTCGAGCACGCTGTAGACAGCGGTGTAGAACGGCGTGGTGCCGGCTTGCGCACCGATCAACCCGTCCTTGAAAGCGCCGAGCGTCTTGGCGTCGGTGAAGCGCTTCTCGTCGCCGCGCACCAGCATGAACTGTTCCGAGCGCATATAGGGGTCGGAGAAATCCACCTTCTGCTTGCGATCGTCCTTGATGGTGATGCCGGTCATGCCGATGTTGTACTGGTTGTCGGAAACCGCCTGGATCATCGCGTCCCAGGAGGTGTTCTGGTACTCGACCTGGAAATTCAGCCGCTTGGCGATCTCGTTCATCGCGTCATATTCCCAGCCGATCTGCTTGCCGGTTTTGGCGTCGATGAACTGCAGCGGCGGATAGGCGTTTTCCGTCACCACCACCACCTTCTTGCCGCCGAGATCGGGCAGCGCCTGCGCCAGGGCGGCGACGGGCGCAAGTACCAGAGCCAACAGGCCGGCCAACAGCAGTTTCGATTTGATCATGGTACACCCCGAGCATTTGAACGGCCTCGACATGGTCGAGGCTTGCAGGAAATCCGGCGCCGACTTTAGCTTTCCGCAGGCGCCTTGCAAGCCGGCTTGATGCGGCTTCGCGCGAAAATGGATTCCATGCTTTCACGGCATTACGGAACGATCCGTTTCGATTGCGCACCGGCGGCCCGGCAAAATCGAAACCCATTCCGCGAGGCAAAAAAGGCGGCCGAAGCCGCCTTTCCGAAACATGGTTTTTGAATTCGCCTTATTCGGCGGCAGCGGCTTCCTCGGCCTTGGCGGCCTCGTCGGCGGCCTTCTTCTCGGCGGCTTCCTGCGCGGCCTTCTCGGCGGCCAGCGCCTGGGCGGCTGCCACCTTCTCGGCCTCGATGCGGGCCTTCTCGGCGTTCAGCGCATCGCGCTCCTCATCGTTCAGCTTGCGGGCGCGCACGCCGGTGTTTTCCGAAATGCGGGCCGACTTGCCGCGACGATCGCGCAGGTAATAGAGCTTGGCGCGGCGCACCTTGCCGCGGCGCACGATCTCGACGCCCTCGACCATCGGCGAAAAGACCGGGAACACGCGCTCCACGCCTTCGCCGTAGGAAATCTTGCGAACGGTGAAATTCTCCTGGAAACCGGCGCCGGCGCGGGCGATGACGACGCCCTCATAGGCCTGGACGCGGGTGCGGGTGCCTTCGGTCACGCGGACCTGGACGCGTACGGTGTCGCCGGGCTGGAATTCGGGAAGCTTGCGCTTGGCTTCGATCTTGGCGGCCTGTTCGGCCTCGAGCTGACGGAGGATATCCATCTCTACAAATCCACTTCTTGTTCTTCCGACAGTCAGAGCGTCCGACACTCGCCTTGCAGTTCCATTGACCGCTCGGCTATGCCCTTTGTTCGAGAACATCTGGGTTCGAGAACATCGGGCAGGGGCGACTACACCGTCATTGTTGACGGGTCCGGCAGATTTTCTCCCGGTTCGGCGCGCACATACAGCTATTTCGACGCTTTGTCACGCCTTTGCCGCGTTCTTTTTTGGTCGTTGGTCAACGTCGCAATCTTCCGGCACAGGGGTTGCGTTGAAGGCCCAAGCTTTTTAAGTCGGGCAGAACGTGACTTTCCTCCGGCGGCAACACCCTCCATGCCAGTTCTCGATGCGGCCCTGCTCTTTTTCGCGGGCTTTCTCTCAGGTGCCGTCAACGCCATAGCCGGCGGCGGGACATTCATAACCTTCGGCGCCATGTCGCTGGTCGGCTTGCCGCCGATCGTCGCCAACGCCACCTCGTCGCTGACGCAATTTCCCGGCTACATCACCTCGACGCTCGCCTACTGGTCCGACATCAAGCATTTCTAGCGCACCGCGTTGCTGCTCGGCCTTATCTCGGTTTTTGGCGCGCTGGCCGGTGCGCTCATCCTTCTGGCGCTCGACAATCCGTCGTTCCGCGTCCTGGTGCCCTGGCTGCTGCTCGCGGCAACCGCGCTGTTCGCCGCCGGGCCGTGGCTGAAGCCGGCGCCCAAGCCGGGCCGTCAGGTCGCGATGGGTTCGCTGGTCGGTTCCCTGGCGCAGTTCGCCACCGCCGTCTATGGCGGCTTCTTCGGCGCCGGCATGGGCGTCATGATGCTGGCGACGCTCGGCCTCACCCAGGCCGGCGACTATCACCGCCTCAACGCGCTGAAGAACCTGCTGGCCGTGGTCATCGCGGCAGTAGCCATCCTGGTCTTCGTCTCCGGCGACGTCATCGCCTGGCGGCAGGCGATCGTCATGATACCGGGCGGCGCGCTGGGCGGCTATGCCGGCGTCTGGATCGCCAAGCGCGTGCCGCAAATTGCCGTGCGTGGCTTCGTCGTCGGGGTCGGCGTGTTTCTTGCCTTCTATTACTTCACCAAGGGCTGAGCGGCCAACAGGTCCGGCCGCCGCTCTTTCGTCAATCTTTCCGATTCGGCGCGTCGCCACGCGGCGATCTTCTGATGATTGCCCGAGGTGAGAACCTCGGGGATTTGCCGGCCCTCGAATTCCTGCGGACGCGTGTAGTGCGGATGTTCGAGCAGGCCGTTTTCAAAGCTCTCTTCATCGCCCGACACCGTATTGCCCATCACGCCGGGCAACAGCCGCACCACGGCGTCGAGCAGCACCAGCGCTGCCGGCTCGCCGCCGGAGAGGATGAAGTCGCCGACCGAGACCTCCTCCAGCCCCCGCGCATCAATCACCCGCTGGTCGACGCCTTCGAAGCGTCCGCAGACGATCACCGCGCCCGGCCCCGCGGCCAGTTCGCGCACACGCACCTGCGTCAGCGGTTTTCCACGCGGGCTCATCAGCAGCCGTGGCCGTGGATCGCCCGGTGGCGAGCTATGGTCGATCGCCTTGGCCAGAACGTCGGCACGCATCACCATGCCGGCGCCGCCGCCGGCCGGCGTGTCGTCGACGGTGCGATGGCGATCGGTGGCGAAATCGCGGATCTGGATTGCTTCCAGCGACCATGTGCCGGCCTCCAGCGCCCGGCCGGCCAGCGACACGCCGAGTGCACCGGGAAACATTTCGGGATAGAGCGTCAGCACCGAGGCGGAAAAACTCACCGGTTGCCCCCGGCGTCCTTCGGCCCGCGCGGCCTGCCCTTCGGGTCGAAACCATCGCTGCCAGGAGCATCGCTGTCTTCGTCATCGATCAAGCCCGCCGCCGCCGGATCGATGCGGACGAAACCGTCCTTGATCGACACGTCAGGAACGGCAGCCTGCGTGAACGGGATCAGCACGCCTTTGCGCCCCGCCAATATCACGTCGAGGATATCGCCACCGCCGAAATTATGCACGGCGACGACCTTGCCGATGTCAGCACCGGTATCGTCCCGGACCGCCAGCCCGACGAGATCGGCATGATAGAACTCGTCCTCTTCGCCGTCGTCCGGCAGCATCGAGCGGTCGACGAATAATTCCGTGCCGGCGAGCGCCTCGGCAGCGTTTCGGTCGCTGATACCTTTGAAGCGCACCACCACGACGTTATTGGCCGGCCTGATGTCGACGATCTGGAAGGCGCGGCCGTCCCTGGCATAGAGCGGCCCGTAGTCGGCCAGCGCCAGCGGATCGCCGGTGAAGGTTTTCACGCGCAATTCGCCCTTGATGCCATGGGCGGCGCCGATCACGGCCATCTGGACAGGGTTTTGCGGTTTGGTCATCGGTGGAAAAATCCTTTGCCTTGCTCTAGCTCCACGCTCTTGTCATTTCAATGACGCGGCTCTTCACCGCTTCCTAACCCGGCTGCCGGAAGATCGCCCGGAAATGGAAGAGCGGCATATCGGAAGAGCGCAATGCAGGAATTCCTCATCCCGGCCAAGCCAGACCTTCAGGCGGCCCGCGAAAGCTGGCTCAAGATGCTGGCGCGCGAGCGCCGGCTGTCGCCGGAAACCGTGGAAGCCTATGAGCGCGACACGCGCCAGTTCCTGCACTTCCTGACCGGCCATTGCGGCGGCTCGCCCGGCATTTCGGATATCGCCGCTCTGCGCCCGGCCGATCTGCGCGGCTTTCTCGCTGCCCGCCGCGCCGGGGGCGCCGGCGCCCGCACGCTCGGGCGGG